>JANMCI010000023.1:0-4580 GCA_031361245.1 Rhodobacterales bacterium | reverse complement strand
GGCGCTCGACCAGAGCGGAGGTATCCCCCGGCTCTTCCTCGTCACTCGTCACGCGGATCAGTTTGCGGGTCAGGGGGTTCATGGTGGTGTCTTGGAGGTCTTTGGCGTCCATCTCGCCCAGACCCTTGAAGCGTTGCACGTCGATCTTGCCTTTGCCGCCAAGGCCCTTGGCGAGCCACAGCTCTTTCTCGGCATCGTCGGCGACATAGAGGCGGCGCGCGCCCTGGGTCAGGCGGTAAAGGGGCGGGCAGGCGAGGTAGAGGTGGCCCTTGTCGATCAGGGGGCGCATCTGGCTGAAGAAGAAGGTCATCAGAAGGGCGGCTATATGGGCGCCGTCGACGTCGGCGTCGGTCATGATGATGATCTTTTCATAGCGCAGGTCATCGACCTTGAACTTGGCGCCCATGGCGACGCCAAGCGCCTCGCAGATGTCGCGGATCTCGGAGTTGTCGTTCAGCTTGGCCGAAGCGGCGCCCAGCACGTTGAGGATCTTGCCCTTGAGCGGCAGCAGGGCCTGGGTTTCGCGGTTGCGGGCGGCTTTGGCGGAACCGCCGGCGCTGTCGCCCTCGACGATGAACAACTCGGTGCCGTCGCGGGTCTTGGAGGAGCAATCGGTCAGCTTGCCGGGCAGGCGTAGCTTCTTGGTGGCCGATTTGCGCTGGGTTTCCTTTTCCTGACGGCGGCGCAGGCGTTCTTCGGCGCGCAGGATCAGAAAGTCGAGGATGGCACCGGCGGATCTGGTGTCACCGGCAAGCCAGTTGTCGAAATGGTCGCGCACGGCCCCTTCGACATAGCGGGCGGCTTCTTCGGTCGCCAGGCGGTCCTTGGTCTGGCCGACGAATTGCGGCTCGCGGATGAAGACCGAGATCAGGGCGCAGCCGCCCGACAGCATGTCTTCACGGCTGATCTGTTCGGCTTTGCGGTTCTTGATCCGTTCACCGTAGGCTTTGACGCCGCGTAAAATGGCGTTCCAGAAGCCGGTCTCATGGGTGCCGCCTTCCGGGGTCGGGATGGTGTTGCAGTAGGAATGCAGGAAGCCGTCGCGCGCCGGGGTCCAGTTGATCGCCCATTCGACCGAGCCGGGGACGCCGAATTTTTCCTGGAAGGTGACTTTGCCGGCAAAGGGGCGGTCGGCATAGGTGGTGGTTTTCTGCAGCTGGTCGCCAAGGAAATCGGCCAGACCGCCGGGGAAGTGAAAGGTCGCCTCGAGCGGTGTGTCACCGTCGGGGATGGCGGATTTCCAGCGGATCTCGACGCCGGAGAAGATGTAGGCCTTGGAGCGGACCATGCGCAAAAGGCGCGAGGGGCGGAAGGTCTGGTGGCCGAAGATCTGCGGATCGGGGTGGAAGGTGGTGGTGGTGCCGCGGCGGTTGGGGGCGGCGCCGATCCGGGCGATGGGGCCTTGGGGTTTGCCGCGCGAGAAGGACTGGGCGTAAAGCTCCTTGTTGCGGGCGACCTCGACATCCATGCGGTCGGAAAGGGCGTTGACGACCGAGGAGCCGACGCCATGCAGGCCGCCGGAGGTTTCATAGGACTTGCCGTTGAACTTGCCGCCGGAGTGCAGGGTGCAGAGGATCACTTCAAGCGCGGATTTGTCGGGAAATTTGGGGTGGGGATCGACGGGGATGCCCCGGCCGTTGTCGCGCACGGTAAGGGCGCCGTCGGCGTGAAGCTCCACCTCGATGCGGTTGGCGTGACCGGCCACGGCCTCGTCCATCGAGTTGTCGATGATTTCGGCAGCGAGGTGGTGATAGGCGCGTTCATCAATGCCGCCGATATACATGCCAGGGCGCAGGCGGACGGCTTCCAGCGGTTCGAGCACCTCGATCGAGGAGGCGTTGTAGTCGTCGGGCGCGCTGGACAGCAGGTCAGAGGCCATGAGGTGCTCGATTCTTGTTATGCGGCTTTGACCCGGCATTAGACCCGGTTCAGGCGGCTGGCGCAAGATATGGGGGCGGTCAGGCGGGTTCGGCCAGTCGCGCGGCCCACATCGTCTTGAAGGCGGGGCGGGCCTGACAGCGGTTCAGCCAGTCCGTGACGGCCGGAAACTCGGCCATCAGGGCGGCCGCGTTCTGGGCATAGCGCACGCATTCGGCGGTGTTGACGTCGGCGGCGGTGAAGCGGTCGCCGACGAGGTAGGGATGGGCTGCGAGATGGGCTTGCAGCCGGGTGAAGGGGCGGCGGAGTTTCTCGGAGGCGACGGACACCAGCGCCGCACCTTCGGGGGTTTTGTCGCGGCCTTCGGCGATGGGATAGTAGATCTCGAGCGCCGGACCTTCGACGGAGGTGGCGGCGAAAAGGGCCCATTGCTCCATCAGGGCGGTCTCGATGTCGGACTGCGGGCCAAGCGGGCCGCCATATTTGCGGGCGAGGTAAAGGGTGATGGCAAGGCTTTCGGTCAGCACGACATCGTCGTCGGCTAGGGCGGGGATCTGGCCCAGCGGGTTGACGGCCAGAAACTCTGGCGAGGCGGTCGTAAGCCCGGTCCAGCCGGCATTGGCGCCGGTGCGGCGGTAAGCCTGCAGGACGGGCACTTGGGTGAAGGGTGTGGCGGTTTCGGCGAGAAGCCAGAGCGGGCGCGAGGCGCGGGAGCGGGAGACGCCGTAGAGGGTCAGCATGGGGTGTCCTGTCTTGGTTTGGCAGGTCAGTCTAGGCCGGGGGTGCGGGACAGAAAAGGCCCTGCCGATGGATTGCTGCACGGAGCGGCAGCGGAGGTGTCCGGCACGCGGGCCAAGCCTTGTCGGGCGGGCGCGGGGCGGGTAGGTGTGCGCGGTCATGGATCAAACCTACCCCTCTCATGCCCGTGCCTTGCTGGTGCTGGGGTTGCCGATCATCGGCTCGCATCTGGCGCAGATGGCGCTGCATGTGACCGACACGATCCTGCTGGGCCGCTACAGCGTGAACGCGCTGGCGGCGGTGGTCATTGGCGGCACCAGTTTCTTTGTGATCTTCATCTTTGGCTCGGGCTTTGCCCAAGCGGTCATGCCGCTGGTCGCGGCGGCGGTGGGGCGGGGCGACGAGGTGCAGGTCCGGCGCGATGCCCGCATGGGGATGTGGCTGTCGCTG
Organism: Rhodobacterales bacterium; assembly: GCA_031361245.1. Classification (GTDB taxonomy): domain Bacteria; phylum Pseudomonadota; class Alphaproteobacteria; order Rhodobacterales; family Rhodobacteraceae; genus Stagnihabitans. Next base: position 1,514 of record JANMCI010000023.1, on the reverse strand, counting down.
GGCTTTGGGGTGCTGACCTATCCGCTGTTCTGGTTTTCGGGGGACTGGCTGCTGATGCTGGGGCAGAAGCCGGCCATTGCCGCCATGGGGCAGGATTTCCTGCGGATTGCCGGATGGGGGATGGTACCGGCGCTGCTGGTGATGGCGCTCAAGGGCTATCTGTCCGCACTGGGGCGCACGCAGGTCGTGCTGTGGACCACGGTGGGGGCGGTCGGTGTCAATCTGGCGCTGGCCTATCCGCTGATCTTCGGGGTCTGGGGCGCGCCGGAACTGGGGATACGGGGGGCGGCCATCGCCTCTTTGGCGGTGCAGGTCGGGACCTTTGGCGCGCTGGCGGTCTATGCCGGCTGGCTGCCGGAGCTGCGGAAATACCACCTGTTCCAGCGGTTCTGGCGGGCCGACCCGCAGGCGCTGGGTCAGGTGTTTCGGCTGGGCTGGCCGATCGGGGTGACGGGACTGGCGGAAACCGGGCTCTTTTCGGCCGTTTCGGTGATGATGGGTTGGATCGGCACGGTGGAGCTTGCCTCGCACGGCATCGCGATGGAGGTGGCGGCACTGGCGTTCATGGTGCATCTGGGCCTGTCCAACGCGTCGACCGTGCGGACGGGCCATGCCGAGGGGGCGGGGGATGTGCGCGGCCTGCGTGACGGGGCCATGACGGCGATTGCGCTGTCGGCGGGGTTCGGGCTGGCGATGGTCGTGCTGTTTCTGACCCTGCCGGTGCCGATCCTGTCGCTGTTCGTCGATCGGGCCAAGCCGGAATCGGCGGAAATCCTGCGCTATGGCACGATCCTTCTGGCGCTGGCCGCGCTGTTCCAGTTGGCGGATGCGATGCAGGTCATGGCGCTGGGCCTGCTGCGCGGCATCAGGGACACGCGGGTACCGATGTGGGCGGCGGCGGTCAGCTATTGGGTGATCGGCATCCCGTGCAGCTATGTGCTGGGGTTCGGCTTTGACATGGGCGGGGTCGGGCTGTGGCTGGGCCTGTGTGTGGGGCTGGCGCTGGCGGCGGGCATGTTGATGTGGCGGTTCTGGACGAGGGCACCGCGGGTCTGAACCGGACCACGGCGGGCATACTTGGCCAAGTTCAGCGCAGTGTCGCTTTTGACGACATCGTGTTTTATTCTGTGTTCAGAGGGGCTTGACGGTTTCCATTAACCCGGTGGAAAGCATGTTGCGAACGGGTCGCAAGGTGGCGGCGCAAGGTGGCGGTGCAGGATTATTCGGCCGCATCCTTGGCCAGACGGTCGGCCTTGCGGCGGACCAGAACCGTCCGCAGGTCGTGCATGGCGAGGAGGAGGTCGTCGGTCACGGCCTCGAGCTGGGCATCGCTGGCCTTGGTCTGCACCCACTGCGTCGTCGTGTTCAGATAATCCACCGAGCGGTGGATGTCGTCGATGTCGCGTCGGGCCAGAAGCTCGACCCGCGCCGCCATCCAGTCGCGGATGGTCTGCAGATCGGCAGGCGTCAGGGTCACCTCGCCATGCGGCTTGATGTTGCCGTTCTTGACGTTG
>JANMCI010000512.1:0-1708 GCA_031361245.1 Rhodobacterales bacterium | reverse complement strand
ACCGATGATGCCCATTTTTCCGAGCCGGACCATTTTGGCGGCTGGGTCATGGTGAAATCGGAAGCGAACGAGCCAGAGGCGCTGTTGACCGCGCTGAAGGCCGGGCATTTCTATTCCTCGCAGGGGCCGGAATTGCGCGATGTGCGGATCGAGGATGGCCATCTGGTGGTGGAATGCTCGGCTGTGGCGTCTATCGTGGCCATCGGTTGGGGGACGGGTGCCAAGGCGGTGCATGGCCACTCGCTGACGCGGGGGGCGGTGCCGCTGGAGCGGTTGAACAACTCGCCCTGGGTGCGGGCCGCAGTGATTGACGCCGCAGGCAAACGGGCCTGGTCGAACCCGATCTGGACGGGAAATACCGCAAACAATCCGCGGGTCGCAGGGTAGGGCGGGATTCACCCCGCCGCTCTGGTGCCGCGTTACAGTTCGCGGATCATGCGAACCTCAACGTCGCCTGACCCGGTGTCGGGCAGACTTGGGTCGTGGACAAAGCCAAAGCTGCGATAGAGCGACAGCGCCTCGGTGTGGCGCGTGCCACCGGCCAGCATCATGCGTTTGTAGCCAAGGTCGCGCGCAGCATCCAGAAGTGCCCCCACCAGGGCCCGTCCGACGCCATGACCACGGGCCGCGGGGCGCACGAACATCCGGTTCATCTCGCACATGTCGCCCGAATGGGGTTTGGTCATGACGATGCCAACCGCCTCGCCGTTCAGCCGGGCCAGCAGACATTCGGCCTTGGGCGGGGCGAAGATCTTCAGGAGGTCGCGCAACTGGGTCGGCATGTCTTGCTTGTTCCAATAGGCCGCGATGCTCTCGGCCCCCTCGGGGTAGAGGTCACGCATCCAGTCGAAGAACTCGGCGACCATCAGGCGCACCTCGGCGGCATCGGTTTCGGTGCGCACGCGGATGATATCCAGCATCAGGTTCCCCCAACCCTTTGCCGGACCCTAGCCGAGATCAGTTGCCGAGGATACCCGGCAAGCGCAGGTTCATCGCCCGCGCGTGGTCGAGGGCGATGTCATAGCCCGCGTCGGCATGGCGCATGACCCCGGTGGCGGGGTCGTTCCACAGCACGTTGGCGATGCGGCGGGCGGCGTCATCGGTGCCATCGGCGCAGATCACCATGCCGGAATGCTGGGAAAAGCCCATGCCGACCCCGCCGCCGTGGTGAAGCGACACCCAGGTCGCGCCGCTTGCGGTGTTGAGAAGCGCGTTCAGGAGCGGCCAGTCCGACACGGCGTCCGAGCCGTCCTTCATCGCCTCGGTCTCGCGGTTGGGCGAGGCGACGGAGCCGGAGTCCAGATGGTCGCGGCCAATGACGACCGGGGCTTTCAGTTCGCCCGAGCGGACCATCTCGTTGAACATCAGGCCCGCCTTGTGCCGCTCTCCCAGCCCGATCCAGCAGATGCGGGCGGGCAAGCCCTGAAAGGCGATGCGGTCGGCGGCCATCTCAAGCCAGCGGTGGAGGTGCTCGTTATCGGGGAACAATTTCTTCATTGCGGCGTCGGTGGCGTGAATGTCGGCGGGATCGCCCGACAGGGCCACCCAGCGGAACGGGCCAATGCCACGGCAGAACAGCGGGCGGATATAGGCGGGCACGAAGCCGGGGAAGGCAAAGGCGTTTTCCAGCCCCTCGTCCTTGGCGACCTGCCGGATGTTGTTGCCGTAATCGAGCGTCGGCACCCCGGCGTTCCAGAAATCGACCATC
>JANMCI010000511.1:0-7923 GCA_031361245.1 Rhodobacterales bacterium | reverse complement strand
CGCAGACTGCCGTAGGCCACGCGGGCATTGTAGATATCACTCAGGGATTGGCGCATGGCTGACTGTTTATCGCGAGCAGACAGACCTGCAAGGATTATTCCCCGATGAGAGGCACAGGATGCCATCGGCGCAGAGACCGATGGGCAGGGTCGCGTCGTGGCCGAACTGGAATGCGCAGATGGATGCCGTTCATGGCTGCGCTGCTGTTATGACGGCCTGCGGGGCGTGCGTGGAGGGCCATATGTGGACCTTTGGATCAGACGCTATGGAATACTCTCGCCGCCGTCGATCACCAGTGCGTGGCCTGTCATGAAGGATGACATGTCGGATGCGAGAAAGACGATGGCATCGGCGATTTCGTTGGGTGTGCCCCAGCGGGCCATGGGAATTGCAGTGGCGATGTAGGTTTCAAGCGCGGGGCGCCCGCCCATCTGGGCCTGAAACCCGGCATTGAAGGGTGTGTCGATGAACCCGGGGCAAAGGGCGTTGAAGCGAATGTTGAACCGGGCATAATCTGCGGCCATCTGGCGGACCATTGCGATGACAGCATGTTTGGTCGTCGCATAAGCGATCATTTCGCGGTCATGCTGGATGCCTGAGTTTGACGCGGTGATGATGACACTGCCGTGTCTGCATGCCTTCATATGGCCCACGGCGGCGCGGGCGGCGACGAAGTGCGACCGCACGTTCAGCGCCCAGGAGGCGTCCATATCAGCGGTTGTGACCTGTTCCAGTGTGCCTTCGATCTGGAGTCCGGCATGTGAATGCAACACGTCAAGATGGCCATGGTCAGCCACCACGCGGTCAATCTCGGCAATCAGGGCGGCATCATCGGTGACATCCAGCGCGCAAGCCGACGCCTTGTGTCCGGCCGCGCGGATATCATCTGCAACCAAAGCTGCCAGATCGCCGTTGCGGTCGGAAACCACGACATGTGCGCCTTGGCCGGCCATGGCGATGGCGCCTGCACGCCCGATCCCCGATCCGCCTGCAGTGATCAGGGCGACCCGACCGGCAAGCATCTGCGCCACCCCGACGCCCGGTGCTATTGGCATCATCGTCATCAGATTGCCTTTCGTCCGCGGCGCAGCAAGACCTGCGCAGCGATCAAGAACAGCAGCGAAATCGCCAGAACCATCGTCCCGATTGCATTGATCTCAGGCGTCACACCGCGCCGGATTGACGAAAACACATAGATCGGCAGGGTCGTTTCGGAGCCTGCAACAAAGAATGCGACGATGAAATCATCAAAACTGAAGGTAAAGCTGAGCAGGAACCCGGCCAGGATGGCGGGAAAGATTTGCGGCAGTGTAACCTGGCGGAACGTTCCGAACGGCGTGGCATACAGGTCTGATGAGGCCTCGATCAGGGCCCGGTCCATCCCGGCAAGACGGGCGCGGACGATGATGATCACCAGCGCCATCAGAAACATGGTATGCGCCGCGATCAGCGAAAAGTATCCCATCTGCAGCAGCGGAGGGGCACCCTGGGGCAACAGCAACGCGATCAGCGGGTTAATCTGGTCAAAGATCGTCACCAGCCCGATCAGGGTCGCAATGCCGATCACGATGCCAGGGATCATCACCGCGACATAGATCAGCATGTCAAAGGTAACGCGCAGCGGCCCTTTCATTCCTTGCAGGGCGACAGCAGCCATCGTGCCGAACACGGTGGCGCAACTGGCCGAGGCGGCGGCGACAATCAGGCTGGTTTGCAGCGCATCCATAACAAAGGGGTTGGACAGCGCCGTGCCATACCACTGCGTCGAAAAACCCTGAAGCTGGCTGGCATGCCGCCCGGCGGTAAAGCTGAAAAGCGCAATCACCCCAATAGGGATGTAGAGAAACAGATAGACGAAAGTGGCGTAAATCCTCACTTGCGGTCCTTACATGATCGAAACGTCTTCGCGGGTTGCCCCGAGACGATGGATGAAACGCATGTAGATGGTCACCGAGATCAGCATGATGACCACCAAAGTGACCGCCACGGCCGAGCCATAGGCCCAGTTGCGCGATTGCAGGAAAAGATCGACCAGCGCGTTGCCCACAAAGAAAACCTTGCCGCCGCCCAGCATCGCCGGGATCAGGAACTCTCCCATAAGCAGGATAAAGACAAGCATGCAGCCCGTGGCCACGCCCGGCATCGACATCGGCAGCGTCACTTGCAGAAAGGTGCGCCACGGCGGGCTGCCCAGATCGGCAGACGCCTCCAGCAGGCGCTTGTCCAACCGTTCCAGACTGACATAGACCGGAAACACCATCAGCGGCAGATAGCCGTAGACGATCCCCACCAGCACCGCAAAGGGCGTGTTGATCATCTGGATATGTCCCAGACCAAGCGCCGCAATCAGGGCAGGCAGCCCCTTGCCACCCATGAGAAAGATCCACGCATAGCTGCGGATCAGGATCGAGGTCCAGAACGGCACGATCACCAGGATCAGCAGCAGCGTGCGCCAGCGTGGGCTGGCCCGCATCGCCAGGAAATAGGCCAGAGGATAGGCGATCAGCAGGCACAGGATCGTGCCGGTGGGGGCCAGGACCAGGGTGTTCTGGAACGCCTTCCAGCGCGTACCAAGGTTGAGGTAATTGTCAAAGCTGAAAGCGGGGACATAGCCGCCGGCCGGCCCCCGCTCGCCAAAGCTGAACACCAATACGACCACAAGCGGCAACACCAGCATGGCAAAGAACCATGCCCCTGCCGGCAGCAGGAACAGCGCCGTCCGGTAGCTTGGTCGCATTGCCATGGCTCAGGCAGACTTGAAACGGGCCATCAACTCGGCCCGGTCTGGGTTGGTCAGGGTCTGCGCCGCGCCGAATTCCAGCGCGCTGAGCAGTTCTGCCGCCGGATACAGGATCGGATCGGCCAGGCGCTCTGGCGTCAGCATGGCGTTGACCCGGCTGTCAGCCACCGGCTGACCGTGGAACAGGGTTTCCTTCATGTTGACCTGCGGATCCAGCAGGTAGTTGATCAGCGCATAGCCCGCGTCACGGTGCGGCGCGCCAACTGGAACGGCATAGAAATCGCTCCAGATTTCGCCGCCCTCGCTGCCGACGCCATATTGTATCTCCGGCATGTCACGGTTGAGCTGCTTGCCGTCGCCCGTCCAGCACATGCACAGCCAGGCATCGCCGTTGCGCATGGCGGGTTGATAGTCAGAGGTGATGGCAAACAGGTGCGGCTTGACCTCCAGCAGCAGTTTCTCGGCGTCGGCCAGTTCCTTGGGGTCGATCGAATTGAAGGAATAGCCAAAGTATTTCAGCGCGTTGCCGATGGTTGTCAGCTGATAGTCATGCACCGTGGTGCGCCCGGTGAACTCGGCCCGGGTCATGTCCCAGAACTCTTTCCAGCTGCCCAGCGCCTTGCCGTTGTTGTTGGCGGTGTTGGTCGCCATGCCCGTCGTGCCCCAGTCCTTGGACACGGCATAGATCTTGCCGTCCACGGTGCCCGGGCCCGCAAATCGCGGGTCAAACGCCGTCGGGTCATAGTTCGGGATCTTGGACATGTCCAAAGGCTCGATCAGACCCAGTTCAACATAGGTGGTGATCGTGTAGTTGGTTGGCACGAACACATCCCAGCCGGTGCCGCCCGCTTGCAGCTTGGCCAGCATCTCCTCGTTGGAGCCAAAGACGCTGAGGTCAACCGACGCGCCCGTCGCCTGGGCAAAGGCATCAAAGTTGGCCGGGTCATGATAGTTGGGCCAGCTTGCCAGCGCGACGCGGTCGCCAATGTTGGCCTGCGCCAACGCGGACGTCCGCAGCCCCGGCATCGCTCCGCCCAGAACCGACGTCGCAAGGCCAAGCCCCGTCACGCCCAGAAAGTGCCGGCGCGTCACCGACCCTTTCTTGAAGCGCATCAACTCCGCCATGAATTTTTCGCGAGACATGAAGTCATTCCGGTCTGTCATGTTACTTCTCCCTGCTGGTTTCGTTCAGTCATTGCCAAGCACCAGTGCCGCCGCGTCCTGCCATGTGGCAAAGGCGGCGTCGCCCGGTTCAAACCCGCGTTCGCTGGCCTCAGCGCGGCGCGGCACCAGAACCAGAAGGTTGCCAAGCCCCTCGGTCCTGACCAGGTATTCGGTGTGTTCGCCCAGAAAGATGCGGTTCAGCACCCGAACGGCCAGACCGCGGTTGCCATCGGCCGCCTGTGCTTTGCGCGTCAGGGTGATCTGTTCCGGTCGCAGACACAGCGTCGCCGACTGACCGACCGCCATTGGCCGGACCGCCCGGCCAGCCAAGGGCTGCCCGGCACTGGTCAGCACACATAGGCCCGCCGTTTCCCCGGAAACCACCCCGTCAAAGAAGTTTGATTTTCCTACGAAATCCGCGACATACCGGCTTTTCGGCTGGTCATACAATTCTCGCGGGCCGCCAATCTGCACGATGCGCCCGCCTTGCATGACGCAGATCCGGTCCGACATCGACAGCGCCTCCTCCTGATCGTGCGTGACCAGAACAAAGGTGATGCCCAACTGGCGTTGCAGCGACTGCAGCTCGATCTGCATGTCGCGGCGCAGCTTCTTGTCCAGCGCGGCCATGGGCTCATCCAGCAGCAAAAGCTTGGGCTCGTTGATGATCGCCCGCGCCAGCGCCACGCGCTGCTGCTGGCCGCCCGACATTTCCCAGATCCTGCGCGGCCCGAACCCCGGCATCCGCACGGTGTCAAGCGCCTTGTCCACCGCCTTGGCAATCTCGGCCGCGGCCGGGCGCGGGCGCTGCTGGCGCAGGCCGTAGCTGATGTTTTCGGCCACCGTCAGATGGGGAAACAGCGCGTAATGTTGAAACACCATGTTGACCGGGCGGCGATAGGGCGGCAGGTCGTTGACCACGCGGCCATCCAGCAGCACCTCGCCAGCGGTCGGCGTCTCGAACCCCGCCAGCATCCGCAACGCTGTGGTCTTGCCGCAGCCGGACGGGCCAAGAAAGGACAGAAACTCCCCCCGCTTGATCTTGAGGTCCAGAGTGTCGGCCGCAATGACCGATCCATAGTGCTTGGAGGCACCGCGAAGCTCGGCAATCGGGGTATCCTGGCCGGGTTTGTCTGAGGTCATTCGCCGTCACATATGCAGGGACTTGCCTGAAACCATAGAAACGGCGCCGTTTGATGTATATACCACAAAAAGCATATTCGTGGCAAGGATTGGCAGAGGATGAGTAGAGCTGAACTTATGCGTGCAACGGGTGCTGCCATCGCGGCAATCGACACGCCCGAATTTCCCGCCACATTGGCGGGTTTGCTGCGTTGCACCGCGCCTTACAGCTATACGGTGTGCTTCGGCTTTCGCGGGGCGTCACGGCCCTTGTGTCTGCATGATGATTTCCCGGGCGAAAAACGCAAGGTTTTCGTGACGGATTATCAGGAGGGCCCCTATCTTCTGGACCCGTTCTTTCTGGCCGCAGCCCGTCCCGTCGCCGCCGGTCTGTATCGTCTGCGCGATCTGGCACCCGACCGTTTCTATCAGGGCGAGTATTTTCGCAACTACTACGTCCAGACCGGGTTGGCCGAGGAGATCGGCTATTTTGTCGATCTGCCGGGCGGCGCGATGATCGTGCTGTCGCTGATGCGGGCGGAAAAGCCATTCTCCAGCCGTGACTTGCGCGACCTGACCGAGGTTTGCCCGATTGTCGAGGCTTGCCTGCGCCGGCATTGGGCCGGTCTGGCCGCGCGGTTTGACGCGGACCGCGCCGATGTGGCCGATCACGCGCCGCCGACCCGGATCGAGCAGTCGTTCCACACCTTTGGCGATGGCGTGCTGACCCAGCGCGAACGCCAGATCGTCGAACATACCCTCAAGGGTCATTCGGCGGCGGCTGTTGGTCAGATCCTGTCGATCACGCCCGGCACCGTGCGCATCCATCGCCGCAACATCTATGCCAAGCTGCGGATCAGTTCGCAGGGCGAGTTGTTTTCAAGATTCATCCGGACACTTGGCCAGGACTGACCCCTGCGGCGGTGGGGTCCAGCCAAAAGGCAATCCGTCAGATCACGGCCCGGTCTGTTGCGCCGCCTCGCCCAGCCAAGCTGCCAGTGCCAGCAACTGGCGCTTGTGCCCCTTGCTGCGGGGATAGGCCAGGCCATAGGGGTGGCCAAGTGCCAGCGTCAAAGGCGACAGCGCCATCAGCCTGCCCGCGGCGATGTCGGCCCCGGCCATCAGGTTTTGCGCCAGCGCTACCCCCAGACCCTGCCGTGCCATTTCCAGAGCCAGGCTCGACCGGCCGGCCTGAAAACCACTGCCCGCAGCCGGCGGCGGCAGCCCGGCCCTCTGGTGCCAGCTTCGCCATGTCGGGTTCGACCCGAAACTGGGCCCCCAGCTGGTGTGCACAAGGTCGGCTTCGGGAACCGCTGCCATCCCCTCGCGCAGAACCTCCGGGTTCCGGGCGGCATAGTCAGGGCTGCACATCGGCTGCACGCGGTCCAGCACCAGCTCTGCCACCCTTTGGTCCGGGTCGGGTGCCATGCCATAGCCCAGCCGCAGATCGGCGCCGCTGCGGGCGAAATCGACCGGGTCAGGCTCGATCCTCAGCTCGAACCGAGCGTCGGGGTGGCTGCGGCAATACGCGGCCAGCCGCGGCACCAGCCAGGTTTCCCCCAACGAGTCGATGCAGCTGATGACCAGCCTGCCGCGTGCCCGCTCGGCCCGCAGCTCTGCCGTCGTCTCGGCGATCCGGTGCAGCGCCCCGGTGGTGCCGTCGAACGCCGACCGCCCGGCATCGGTCAGGATCACCCGGTTGTTCAGGCGGCTGAACACCTCTTTTCCCAGATAGTCCTCGAACTTGCGGATCTGCTGGCTGATCGCCGCCGCCGAGACCCCCAATTCCTCGGCCGCCGCCACATAGCTGCCGGTACGCGCCGCCGCTTCAAAGGCGCGCAAGGCGTTCAGCGGGGGTAAGGTCAATGTCACGCGGTGCCTTAGTTTTTCTGCAAATCGCCGACCAGACGCGGCCATATCGCCCACAATTACCCCTGTAATAGCCCAATCTTGCGCCCCGTGGCTAATAATTTCTTGGTCAGTCCGAAGTTTTTCCGGCCTTGCGCTGACCAGCCCATTTGATCACCCTGACGCCAGCCCGCGAAAGGACACCCCATGCACGACATCCTTAACCTCGACCGCTATCCGCTGCACCAGCCCGGCGCGCCGGAGTGGCTTGCGCTGGTCGCCCGCTGCAAGGCCGACCTTGCGCGCGATGGCATGTACAACCTGCCCGAACTCCTCCGCCCCGCCGCCATCACCCGCGCCATGACCGAGGTGCTGCCGATCATGGAGCGGCTCTCGTTCCTGCACAAACGCAACCACAACATCTATTTCCGCAAGGACGTGCCCGGCCTTTCCCCCGATCATCCCGCCCTCCACATGGTCGAGACCATCAACCACACCGTCTGCGGCGACCAGTTGGAGCAGACGGTGATCGACTGGATCTATTCGTGGCCGCAGATGGCGGTCTTTCTGGCTGCCACGCTCGACAAGGCCACGCTTTTCACCATGGCCGACCCGCTGGCCCGCATGAACATCATGCGCTATGGCGACAACGAGGCGCTGAACTGGCATTTCGACCGCTCAGAGTTTACCACCACCCTGCTTTTGCAAGAGCCCTCGGGCGGCGGAGAGTTCCTTTACCGTACCGATCTGCGCAGCGACACCGACCCCAACTATGACGGCGTGGCCCGCGTGCTCGAAGGCCGCGACCCCGCCGTGCAATCCCATGTCCTCAGGGGGGGAACGCTGAACGTGTTCAAGGGCAAGAACTCGCTCCACAATGTCAACCGCTGCAAGGGGCCGCTCGAACTCTATATCTCGGTGTTCTCCTATTACGAACGCCCCGGCGTGCGCTTCACCCGTGAGGAGCAGATCGGCTTTTACGGCCGCGCCGCCTGATCCCTCAGGCCGTGGCCCCGGCCATGACCGACCCGCGCGGGAACGGGCGGAAG
>JANMCI010000421.1:0-27950 GCA_031361245.1 Rhodobacterales bacterium | reverse complement strand
CGCAGCCCCCGAGGCGCCGCGCGCAGCCGAGCCGGCCGCACGCTCCGCAGCAGCACCCCAGCCTGCCGCTGAGCGCCCGGCCGCCGCCGCCCCGGCCGCCGCTGCCGTCATCCAGCCCATTCCGCTGCGCAAGGCGATCATTCCCGCGGGCCAGCCTCTGCCACCGCAGCCCTCGGCCAACGAAATCAGCCCCGAAGCGCTTGCCTCGGTGCGTGAGGTTGAAAAGCGCGCCCGCAAGCTGACGCTGATGGAATTGACCGAGCGGACCTGCAAATGGCCGATCGGCGACCCTGCGACCGAGGATTTCTGGTTCTGCGGTCTGCCATCCGTCGCCGGCAAGCCCTATTGCGAGGCCCATGTCGGCGTCGCGTTCCAGCCGATGTCGGCCCGCCGCGACCGCCGGCGTTAAACCAAAGGTGCGCTGAAGCACACCCTACCCGGCGGGGCGGGGTGCGCTTCTGCGCGGCTCACCTCAAAAACTGTAGAACAGCGGCACCGCAATCGTGGTCACGATTGCACCCAGCACGTTCAGCGGCACCCCAAAACGGATGAAGTCGGCGAATTTGTAGCCGCCCGGCCCGTAGACCAGCGTGTTGGTCTGATAGCCGATCGGCGTGGCGAACGAAGCCGACGCGCCGATCATCACCACAAGGACCAAGGGCCGCGCGTCCACGCCGAGCGTGGCCGCCAATGCAATCACCACCGGCGTGCAGATCACCGCCACGGCATTGTTCGACACGATCTCGGTCAGGAATGAGGTCATGGCATAAACGCAGAACACCAGCACATAGGGCGACTGCCCCTGCAGCCAGGGTGCCACCCAGGCCACGACCATTTCCACGGCACCCGAATGCTCGAGCCCGGCCCCGACACCCAGCATCCCGAACAGCAGCGCCATCAGCCGCCCGTCGACCGCCGCCAGCGCCTCGTCGGAATCCACCGCCCCGGTGACCAGCACGATCCCGACGCCGATGAACGCCAGATACTGGATTGGCGCCACATCCAGCGCGGCCAGCACAATCACCGACATCAAGACTGCCAGGACCAGGGGCGCATGTTTGCGCCGGTAGGCCCGCTCGGTCGGATGTCCGATATCGACCATCTCCATGTCGCTGGCCAGACGCTGGATGTCCTCCATCGCCCCCTCCAGCAACAGCGTGTCACCGATCTGGACCTCGACATCGTCAAGTTGCCGCCCGATGTTCTTGTCGCGGCGGTGCACCGCCAGCGGATACACGCCATAGCGCCGCCGCAAGCGCAACTGGCCCAGCGTCCGCCCGATCATCAGACAGCCCGGCGTCACCAGAACCTCGACCGTCTGCGTCTGGACCGAGCTCAGCTTGTCGAGGTCGCGTAGGTCCTTGTGATCCTTCAGGCCCAGAATCTCCGCCATGGGCGAGCGCAGCACGACCCGGTCGCCCTCTTGCAGCACCACGGCCCCCAGATCGCGCCTGAGGCTGGCATCGCCGCGCAGCACGTCAATGACCCGTGCCCCGCCACGGTTGAACAACTCGACCTCGGACGGCTTGCGCCCGGCAAGGTTCGATCCCTCGGGGATGGCAACCTCGGTGAAGAACTTCATCCCCTTGCGGTCTGTCAGCAAGGACGACATCGACTCTCGGTTGGGCAGCAGGCGTTTGGCGAACAGGGCGATGTAGATCAGTCCGGTCAACGCGACCACAAGCCCAAGCGGCGCCATCTCGAAGATGCCGAACGGTGCCAGCCCCGCTTTCTGTGCCACCCCGTCCACCACGAGGTTGGTCGAGGTGCCGACGAGCGTTATCGTGCCGCCAAGAATAGTGAAATAGCTGAGGGGAATCATCATCTTGGATGGCGAGATCTGCAATTGCTTGGAGAGTTGCATGAAGATCGGCAGCATGACCACGACCAAGGGCGTGTTGTTGACAAAGGCTGAAACCCCCGTCACGCCCAACCCCAGAAGGACCAGCGTCCGCGCCGGATGCTTGGCGGCGTTGGTGGCCGCCAGTTGGCTGACCGTCTCCAGCGCGCCGGTTCGCACCAGCGCCCCGACTATCATGAACATTGCGGCAATCGTCCATGGCGCGTTGTTCGACAACACCCCCGAAACATCCGCGGTCGGCAGGATGCCCAGCACCAGCATCACGACGGCGCCACCAACGGCCACAACCTCTACCGGAAAGGTCTCGCGCAGGAACATGACGAACATCGCGAGAAGGATCAGCAACGCCACGATGGCCCGAGTGTCTTGGGCAAGCTCAAGTCCGAACATGAGAGACTCCGGTTTGTTTCGGTCACCGTGGTATAAAAGGGCACCGCAGCCTCTGGCAAGTTAAATCTCGACTTAATAAGACGTCTTTCTTTTCGGCGATGTCCCGCCGAGATCAGGCGGCCTTTGCCGCCTTGAAACGCGGCTGGACCAGCATCAATCCGACCATCATCACGGCCAGCGCCATCCAGACCCAATGGGAAAACCGCTCTCCCAGAAGCAGCATCGACCAGCACAAACCGGCCGCCGTGACGACATAGCCGCTCTGGCTGGCAAACACCGCACCGGCCCGGGCGGCAAGCCCGACATAAGTTGAATACAGGATGGCATGCAGCACCGACGACAGCACCAGCGCCTGTTCGGGCCGGCCGAAGTGCAGGAATGGATCAACCCATTGCCCGGTGGCCAGCGCTATGGGAAAGCACAGGATCAGCCCCGCCAGCGAGGCCCCGAACATCGCCTGCACCGGGTCCATCCCGGCCATGCCAAAGCGGCTGACAAAGAGACCCTCCATCGCGTAGAACAACGGTCCCAGCAACGCCAGCGGCAGAAAGGCAATCATGGTGCGGTCTGGCAGGCTCGACTGTGGCAAGGCGATCAAGGCGACCCCGCACAGTCCCAGCAGCAGCCCCAGCATCCGTCTGCCCTCGAACCGGTCCATGCCCAGCGCCATTGCCAGCGGAAAGACCAGCAGCGGCACGGTCGAGATCAGGATCGACATGATGCCCGCCGGCAGACGCGCAACCGAGACGTAAAAGGTGAAATTGGGGATCAACGTGCCCAGCAGCGCCACGGCGACGTAAAAGACCAGCGCGGCCCGGGTCAGCCGCAATCCCCGCCCCCGGATGATCGTTATGGCGCCAAGAAACAGGGTGCAGATCACCAATTGCCAAAAAATCAGCCCGAACGCGCCATGCCCGGTCGAGGCGGCAATCTTGCCCAGCGGCTGGGTCGCGCCCCAACCCACCCCCAGCGCGACCAAAAGGCCGACATTCCTGACCTGCGACACATCCTGCTCCTTCACCGCGCTGCCGCACTCTGCCCGGAGTACGACCGCTCCGCCCCCAGCGCAGCGACAGGCCAGCGTCCATTCGCGTCGCCGGGATCGCTTTCTGGCGGCCGACCCCGCCTTTCCGCGGGCGTCGAAAACCTTTCAATCCGGTTAACGAAAGTCATATTTTTGTTTATATACAAATAGTTATAAGAATGTCCGCGCGCGGACGCTTCAAATGCCCGCTTGCTGCAGCCGCCCGCCCTGCCGCACCATCTCGATCCGCACGGCCTTGCCCGTCTTGTCGTCCGTCTCGACATAGACCCCGCTCAGGGTGGCCTCGCCCGAGGCCGGTTCAAAGCGGGCAGAGTTCATCCCGGTGAGGAACCGGCGCAGCGGTTCCAGCTTTTCCATGCCGATCACGCTGTCATAGTCGCCGCACATGCCCGCATCGGTCAGATAGGCCGTGCCCTTGGCCAGGATCATCGCATCCCCCGTTGGCACATGGGTATGAGTGCCAACCACCAGCGATGCCTGTCCGTCGCACCAGTGCCCCATCGCCATCTTTTCCGACGTCGCCTCGGCATGGATCTCGACAATCGTCGCCTGAACCGCTCCCCCCAGCGGGTGGGTCTTCAGCACGCCCTCGACGGCGCTGAACGGATCGTCAAACGGCCGCTTCATGAACACCTGTCCCAGCGCCTGCACCACCAGCACCCGCCGCCCTTGCGTGGCCGTGAACACCTTGGCCCCCCGTCCCGGCGCCACCCTGGAGAAGTTCATCGGCCGGATGATCCGCCCCTCGGTTTCGCAATAGGAAATCATGTCCTTCTGATCAAAGGCATGATCGCCCAGCGTCACACAATCGGCCCCCGCCGTGAACAGTACCTTCGCGTGCTCGCCCGTCAGACCGGCGCCCTGGCTGGCATTCTCGCCGTTCACCACGACAAAGTCCAAACCCCAGTCCGCGCGCAACTTCGGCAACCTTTCAGTCACCGCAGCCCGCCCGGCCCGCCCCATCACATCGCCCAGGAAGAGTATTTTCATAAGGGTCCGCTTAGGCCCAACCCCTTTCCCGATCAAGCCCAATATGGGGTGTGCATTCCCAAGGACAGACCCAGCGCCAATGGTGGTCCGGTCGTTTTGCCCAGAGCCAAGTGGTTCTGCGATTTAGCCGCCTCTGCGCCGCCCGGCCAATGATCACGACCTTTGGCATCTGTCCCGACGGATCCGGCCTCCGATGGGCTGGACGCATCAAAGCAGCCCGGTCTCAAGGGCATAAATCGCAGCACCGGCCCGGCTCGTGACGCCAAGCTTGTCATAGATGTGGGTCACATGCCGTTCCACCGTTTTGGGCGACAGCCCCAGCGCTGTGGCGATCGCCGCATTGGTCCCCTCGCGCGCAACCAGCCGAAGCACCTCGATCTCGCGTTCTGACAAAGCGATGGAGGCGGCGCGGCGGGCATGGGCGCCGCGTTGCCCGACGGCGGTCAGGACAGCGTCGGCGGTCCTGCGGTCGAAAAGCCCCGCTTTGGTCTGTGCGGAAAGTTCAGTGGCGGCTTCGGCCTCTGTCATCTGCTGGCGGTGTGGGCGCGCTTCGGTCAGCGCGCACCATGCGTTCGCCACCGCCAGAAGCCGCGCCGTCGCCGACAGTGCGGGCCCGGCAAGCCCGCGGTGGTAGCCAGAGCCGTCAAGCCTTTCGTGATGCAAGGAGCCGAGAACACCCAGCGGAGCCAGAAACGGACTGTTCGCAAAGATCCGTCCGGTCAGATAGCTGTGCAGCCGGATTCGTTCCTGTTCAGCCCGGGTCAGCGCGCCGGTCTTGCCAAGAAGTTGTGCCTGAACACCGACGCGCCCGACATCGTGGATCAGGGCGGCGCGACCGATGTCGCGGACATCCTTGTCCGGCAGGCCTGCGGCGCGCGCCGCCGCCGTCGCAACCCGCTCCACTCGGCGGGAATGGCCAAGCATGTGCGGCGACTTGAAATCGCCGAAATCGGCGATGGCGCTGAGGCATTTCTCGATTTCGGTGCCGGAAAGCCAGATCGGGTCGCCCGGCTCGGCAGCCAGAACCGCTTGCATCAGATCCGTGCCGTCAAGACCCGCAACAAAATGTGCCGGGTCGTCCGCCAGGAGGGCGGCCAGCCGCGGGTCCAACTGGTTTCCGGCCAGAACCCTGGCGCGCGCGGCAATCTCACCTGTTCCCCGCCGCGGGCTTTCCAGACCGACCAGCAGGGCCACCTGAACGACGCGCATCGGCAGGCTTATGCCTTCCCCTTCGGCCAGCCGCTGGCTGCTTTGGCCGTCCCAACGCTCATAGGTGTGAAGAAGGCCTTGCTGCACCGCCGTTCCCAAGCCCAGACGAATGGCGATCAGCCGTGCCGCCTCGCAATGCATCACGTGGTTTCGCAAGAACAACCCCGTCCCGATCGCGGCCAGCGTATGTTCGACCGTTGCCTGCCCCTCGGCCGCGGATTTTCCGGCCGACACGGCAGCCACCAGCAGAGGCATCACCTCGGCGTCCGAGGCGACCAGGAGGTCACCGATCGCCAGTTCGTCGCCGATGACAAAGGAGGTTTCGTTCGAGGTCGTGGAGCACCCGACAAAGCGCAGGAACGCAAGCTGATAGGCCGCAGTCACCTCAGCCTCGCCAAGGCCCGCCGCGCGCCCCAGCCGGACTGCGACCAGCGCCGTACGCAACATGGGTTCAGACGGAACCCCCAGACCTAGCTCAATCGCCAGCGCCAACGATGCCAGCACTTCGGCCAAACGCACCCGTTCAGTGTCCATGGCAACCTCCGGCCATCGTTTTCCCGTTAGGGCGCTTGGCGGGTTGTTGAGTCAATCCGCTGCAATCATCTGCCTGCGCACAGCGGGATGAGCGCCTTGCCCACCCCGCTGCGTTTGCATCGTGCCGGACAAAACCCTAGGCGGCCAGCGGAATGGCACCGATCTGGGTCATCAGTGACATCACATCGACAAGAGCGCGGTGTTCGCCAATCTTGCCATTGACGAACCGGTCCAGAGACACGGCGGCGATCTTGACAGGCTTGTGGCTGGCCGGAATGCCGTTGAAGTCCGCGACATGCAGCGCCGTCCAGATCAATCGGGTCTCCACAATGTCACCCTCGGCCACCTGGCTTTCGATGATGTGGCGGCCATTGGCGAAGCTGGTGGCAAACATGCGTGCCATCCCGGCGAACTCCTGCGCGGTCATGGCGTGATCATTGCCTGCGAAATGTGCCACGAAGTCTGGCGCAAGCAATGCCTGCCAATTGCCACCATCGCCCTTGTCCATGTTTTCAAAGAATTGGCGGACAGTCTGTTTGTTGGTTTCGGTCCTCATCTCTCATCTCCTCTGGTTGCGAGATGAGACCAGACTGACCTTGAATGAACAGTCCCGCATCCGGCAATGCCCGCACGAACCCAAAGACATGTGCCCCATGGATTCAGTCAAACCGGCCCAGGTAGCCAATAGTTGACGCAGATTGATCAGGCGTCACCGCCCGCGCTGCCGAAATGAGAAAAGCGATAGGGCGAAACCCCGTATTTCGCGCGGAACGACTTTGAGAAATGCGAGGCCGAGGCAAAGCCCGACGCCACGGCAACGTCTGTCACCTTCATGTCGGTCTCTGCCAGCAAGGCCCGCCCGCGTGCCAGCCGCAGATCGTTCATATAGCGCACCGGTGTCACACCCAGATGGGTGGAAAACAGGCGTTCGATATGGCGGCGGGACAGATGGAGATGCGCTGCACAGGCGTCAAGATCAAAGCCCTCTTCAATGCGGCTTTCCAGATAGGCGGCGGCCTGCAACAGCTTGTCATGCCGCGTCCCCAGCCGCGCGGCCAGTGAGGTGGTCTGCCGGTCCGCCTCATCCCGCCGCTGGGTCAGAAGGCACATGTTCATGACCTCTTGCGCCAGCGCTGCGCCAAAGCGATCGGCGATGAGCTTGAGCATCAGGTCCGCCGCCGCCACCCCACCCGCCGAGGTCATCACCCGGTCGTCGATGCAGAACACTTGCCGCGCCGGCACCAGATCGGGGTGGTTCTCGGCAAAGGCGTCGATGTTGTCCCAGTGCATCGTGAACCGCCGGCCCCGCAGGATACCCGCCGCCGCCAGCGCATAAGCGCCGGTGCAAAGTCCCCCCACGATCCGCCCGCGGCGCCAAAGACCGCGCAGCCAGTCCCCCAGCGCGACCGACGCCTTGCCCTCGGGCTCGACCCCCGAACAGACAAAGATGATCCCCTCGGGCTTCACATCTGGCCATGCGCCGTCCACCATGATCGGCACGCCGTTGGAGCAGGGCACCGGTTCGCCGTCGTCCGACAGGGTCTGCCACTGGAACAGCACCTGCCCGGTCAACTGGTTGGCCATCCTCAGCGGCTCGATCGCCGATGAAAACGCCAGCAAGGTGAATTTCGGCAGCAGCACGAAGCTGACCGACACCGGCGCCGCCCCGGTCGTCACCGTGACATGGGCCGACCCCTTGGGCAGGAACTTGGGTGATGGTTTCATGGCGGTCATTTGGCACAGTCTAGCAGAACGCGCGACCCACCGCATCAGTCCACAGAATATGTCAGGTCAGGTTCGCACACCCGAGAACCGCACCTGCCAATCGGCCCGTTCCTCGTCGGTGATCTTGCGAAACAGGTTCTCGGGCACCGCAAAACCATGGCCTGCAGGCAGGGTTCTCATCGCCGCGCTGATATCGTCAGGCCAGGTCCAGTCGTCCGAGTTCAGCGAACGCATCATCGCAGCGGCAGCGTCCGGGATGAAGGGGCTCGACAGCACGGCGTAGACCCGGATCAGGTTCAGCGCCAAACGGACCATGGCCTCTGCGCGCACCGGATCGGTCTTTACCACGGTCCATGGTGCTGCCGATTGAAGATATTCGGTGCCCACGACCCAGATCGCCCGCAACTCGGCTGCGGCCTTGCGGACCTCCATCTGTGCCATCAGATTGGCGTATTCGGTGATCCGCGTCCCCAGATCGGCAATCAGCGCAGCCTCTTGCGGGCCATAGCTGCCCCCCGCCGGGATCGTCGCCCCAAATTTCGCGGTGGCAAATTTGGTGACCCGGCTGACCAGATTGCCCAGCACATCCGCCAGATCCTTGTTGACCGAGGCCTGAAAGTTTTCCCACGTGAACTCGCTGTCACTGCTTTCGGGGGCATGGGACAGAAGCCACCAGCGCCAATAATCGGCAGGCAGGATCGACAGCGCCTGATCCATGAACACGCCGCGCCCCTGCGAGGTAGAGAACTGGCCGCCGTCGTAGTTCAGGTAATTGAAGGACTTGAGGTAGTCGACCAACTTCCACGGCTCACCCGACCCCAGAATTGTCGCAGGAAAGGACAGCGTGTGGAACGGCACGTTGTCCTTGCCCATGAACTGGTAATAGGTCACGTCGGCGGCCCCCTTGTCGGTGCGCCACCACCTCTCCCACGCGGCATCGCCAAGGCCGTGGGCGTCCGCCCACTCTGCAGTCCCGGCGATATATTCGATGGGGGCGTCGAACCAGACGTAGAACACCTTGCCCTCCATGCCCGGCCACGGCTTGTTGCCCCGTTTCACCGGAATGCCCCAGTAAAGGTCGCGGGTAATGCCGCGATCCTGCAAGCCATCGCCGTCGTTCAGCCACTTCTTGGCAATCGAGGTCGTCAGCAACGGCCAGTCCTTCTTGCTGTCGATCCATGCCTCCAGCTTGTCGCGCAGTGAACGCTGCTTGAGGTACAGGTGCTTGGTCTCGCGCACCTCCAGATTGGTCGAGCCGGAGATCGACGAGCGCGGGTTGATAAGATCGGTCGGGTCCAACTGCTTGGTGCAATTCTCGCACTGATCGCCGCGCGCCTGTTCATAGCCGCAATTCGGGCAGGTGCCGGTGATGTAGCGGTCAGGCAGGAATCGCATGTCATCTATCGAAAAGACCTGCTTTTCGCTGACCTCCTCGATCAGCCCGTTGTCGGCCAGAACGCCCGCGAAATGCTGGGTCAGCTTGTGATTGCGCTGGCTGGAAGACCGTCCGAAATGGTCGAAAGACAGCCGGAAACCACGGGCAATCTCGGCCTGAATCTCATGCATCTCGGCACAATAGGCTTCGACAGGCTTGCCTGCCTTGGCAGCGGCAAGTTCAGCCGGCGTGCCATGCTCGTCCGTGGCGCAGATGAACATCACCTCATGGCCGCGCGCCCGGGAAAAGCGGGCAAACAGGTCGGCCGGCAACTGGCTGCCGACCAGATTGCCCAAATGCTTGATGCCATTGATGTAAGGAATGGCAGAAGTGATCAATATCCGTGCCATGGCGCGCCCTTTTTTCGTCTGTTGCGCCCCGTTTAGCGCATGGGCGGCGCGAGGGCCAGACGCTAGCGACGTTGCAGGGCGCGGCGGCAATGCGTCTTACCCCGACGGCATCCGCCGAAGTGTGCCCATCTGGGTAAGGGTGATGCCCAGCGCCAATTGCCAGAGGATCAGCGCCGCCATGGCCCAATGGATCGCTCGGCTGATCAGGCCGCACCTCAGGTCAGGTTTGCCGCGCTGATCCGGCCCGCAGCATCGCTGGTCAGGCTCCATGCGGCGGGCGGGGCCATGCGGGCACGCAACCGCCGCATGACCCAGGCGCTGCGGCTTTCCAGAAGGGTCGATCCGCTGGGTGCGGCGGCCATCTGCCAGCGGCTTTCCACCCCCTGCGACCCGCCTTCGCCGGGCGTCAGGATCAGACCCAGCGGTGCCAGACGGCCCCGGTGACGGGCGGCATCGGCCCCGGCTTCACAAGCCAGATGAAGCCGGCGGATCGGGGTCAGGGCAGGGGGCGCGGGCAGGTCGCCCAGTACGATGGGGGCCGCCCCCGAGCGCAGCGCCTCCTCCATCGCCCACAAAAGGTCCTCTGGCCGCCGCGCGCGGGCAAAGATGATGCGCCCCGGATCGGCCATGTCGCGCAGGCCCGGCGGATAGACCCGCTCGGGCAGCCAGCCGGGGCTGATCCAGATGACCGGTCCTTCGCTGGCCGCAAGGATCAGGGCCGCC
Source organism: Rhodobacterales bacterium (assembly GCA_031361245.1). Taxonomy (GTDB): domain Bacteria; phylum Pseudomonadota; class Alphaproteobacteria; order Rhodobacterales; family Rhodobacteraceae; genus Stagnihabitans. The sequence goes on along the minus strand of JANMCI010000421.1, from coordinate 17,688 downwards.
AGCGACACCCGCGCTGCGCCGCAAAGCTCGTGCACCCGTCCGCGTACAAGCGTCAGCCCCAGCGCGCCGGGCAGCGGCTGTTCGGGAAGGGCCTTGCGGCCACCTGAGTCGTGGTGAAGGGGCAGCACCATGGGGTCACTCTACCGTGTTCGCTCTATGTTCTCAAGCGGTCAACCCTTCCCAACCGCGCCTTAACGCCGTAGCCTGTGGCAGTTCAGGGAAAGTCCAGCGGGGCCAGCATGCGGCAGATCAAACTTGGAAAAACCGGAATTTCCGTTTCGGAACTGTGCCTTGGCACAATGACATGGGGCACCCAGAACACCGAAGCCGACGGCCATGCCCAGGCCGACATGGCCATCGAGGCCGGGCTGAACTTCTGGGACACGGCCGAAATGTATCCCGTCAACCCAGTCCGCGCGCATACCGCCGGACGGACCGAAGAGATCATCGGATCATGGCTTGCCAAACGCGGCGGCCGCGACCGTCTGGTCCTGGCCACCAAGGTCACGGGTCCTGGGCAACCCGCGGTTCGTGACGGCGCCTCGCTGACTGCTGCCGCCATGCGGCTGGCGGTCGAAGGGTCGTTGAAACGTCTGCGCACCGACCACATCGACCTCTATCAACTCCACTGGCCCAGCCGCGCCACCTATCACTTTCGCGACATCTGGGCCTATGACCCACGTGGGCCGGAAAAGGACAAGATCGAAGCACACATGATTGAAATACTTCATCTTTCAGCGCAGTTGATTGCCGAAGGCAAGATCCGCCATATTGGACTTTCCAATGAAACGGTGTGGGGGGCGGGGCGGTGGCACGCCCTGGCCGAGGCGCAGGGCCTGCCGCGCATGGCCACAGTGCAAAACGAATACTCGTTGCTCTGCCGCCAATTCGATACCGACTGGGCGGAATTCTCGGTGCGCGAAGACATGCCGCTTTTGGGGTTCTCGCCGCTGTCCTGTGGCATCCTGTCGGGCAAATATGCCGGCGACGTCATCCCCGAAGGCACTCGCCGCGCGGTGAACCCCACCCTCAGCAACCGCATCACGTCGCAGGTTTTTCCGGCAACGGCGGCCTATCTTGGCGTCGCGGCCCATCACGGGCTGGACCCGTGCCAGATGGCGCTGGCCTTCTGCCGCCAGCGCCCGTTCCAAAACATCCCGATCATCGGCGCGACCAATCTGGAACAGCTGGCCCGCAACATCGCATCGGCGGACCTTGTCCTTTCGGCCGAGGTTTTGCGCGACATCGATCTCGCACATCGCGCGCATCCGCAACCATATTGACCAGGGTCTTGCAACTTGTTGCGTCTTGAGGCCCTGTGTCCTCGAAATATGGTAAGATGAAAGACCATGAGTGCCACGATGCGCTTGACCTTGATCGCCGCAAGCCTGGTGTCCGCAGTGCTCCTGGTCGCTTGCCAGCCGACCACTCCGGGCACCTCTCCGCTTGCCACGGACGAGATCTCGGTGACCTCGCTGGATGCGCCCGCCGGGGCCGACGTTTCGGCGACCGCAGCAGACCCGGCAACACCCCGTCCGAAACCAAGGCCAGACGCGGAAAGCGACGCCGGGACGCCGGTGCCGACGGACGCGACCGATGAGCCGGCGGCGTCGGAAGCCGAGCCGGCGGGACCCGTATCGGCCGAACAGATGCTGTGCGAAAAGACCGGTGGGCAATGGGCCCTGGCCGGCACCACCGGCGCCAGTATCTGTGTCAAGGCGACACGGGACGGTGGAAAACTGTGCCGCAAGAAAACCGATTGCGACGGACTTTGTCTGGCCCGGTCGGGGACTTGCGCGCCCTTCACGCCGCTTTTTGGCTGCAACGAAGTTCTGGAAAAGGATGGACGCCGGGTGACGCTTTGCATCGATTGATCCTTTTCCTTCTTTTGCTCGCAGCCTGTTCCGCGCCCGAGCCGCCCGCTCCAGCGGCCTTTCGCGCCTCGGACGCCGCGATCTATTCTTCGGCGGTACTGGAAGAATCGCGGCTGACTGGCCATTGGGTGCAGGTCGCGACCTTTGCCGCCGGCGGGCAGGCGGTCTGTGGGCCCGGTGCGGTGGACTTTGACGCAGGGCAACTGCGCTGGGATCTTTGCCTGGCCGACGGACGCCACGGCGGGGATGGACCCCTGCGACCGGGCAAGCCGGGCCGGTTTGCGGTGGACGGGACGGACGACTGGTGGGTGCTTTGGGCGGATGGCGATTATCGCACCCTGGTGATCGGCACTCCTTCGGGGCAGTTTGGCTTCGTTCTGAACCGCGAATCAGCACTGCCCGCCGATCGCCTGCGCGCCGTGCGCGACATTTTTCGCTTCAACGGCTACCGTGCGGAAGACATGGCCGTTTTCTGAGGGTGATCAGCCTTTCGGTCTGCGATATTCTTGAGTGTCGTTTGCAGTCCCCAGTTCAAATGCGCGGCATAGAGTGCTATTCCGGAGGGAAAATCCGGAAGGCATGATGCAGCACCCCTCACACCGCACATTGGAATGGCCGACGCTGCTGCTTCTGGCACTGACCTATCTGGTTTGGGCGACAGGCACGATGATCTGGCAGGAAAGTGCGGTGCTCTCCCTGATCCTGACAGGGGTGGCCATTGCGCAGCATTCCTCCTTGCAGCACGAAGCCCTGCACGGCCATCCCTTCGTCAACGCCGCGCTGAACGAGGCGCTGGTCTTCCCGGCACTGTCGGTTTTTGTCCCCTACCGGCGTTTTCGCGATACGCATCTGCAGCATCACTACGATCCGGCACTGACGGACCCCTATGACGACCCCGAGTCGAACTACCGTGACCCAGCGGAATGGGCCCGGCTGTCACGCCTCAGGCAGAAATTGCTGCGCTGGAACAACACATTGGCCGGTCGGATTGTGTTGGGTCCCGTGCTGGGCACCGCAAGGTTCGTCGCGGCCGACCTCGTTACGGCGCCGACTGACCGGCGGGTCGGGCAAGCCTGGATCCTGCATGCGGCGGGATTGGTGTTGTTGGGCATCTGGCTGATGGTCTGGGGGACGATGCCAGTCTGGGCCTATTTGATCGCGGTCTATCTGGGGTTCGCCCTTTTGCGCATCCGCACCTTTCTGGAGCATCGCGCCCATGACAATGCCCGCGCCCGAACGGTGGTGATCGAGGATCGCGGGCCGCTGTCGCTGTTGTTTCTGAATAACAATTTCCACGCAGTCCACCACATGCATCCCTCGGTGCCATGGTATCGCCTGCCTGACCTTTATGCCTCTCGCAAAGCGCATTACCTCAAGCGAAACGACGGTTACGTTTACCGCAGCTACGCCGAGATTTTTCGCAGCTATTTGTGGCGGGCCAAAGACACCGTTCCGCACCCGATCTGGCCCGTCAAGCGAGGTTGAGCGCGGCCCGCGTTCAGATCAGCCGCCGGAACGTGGGGGCGCTGCCGGAATTGTCGAAGAATGGCACGCCGGGTTGCGGACGACCCGCCAGAAGGGATGCGACCTCGGCCAGAACCACCTCGGTGATGAACGGCAGGTCAAGGTGACGGGCCTCTGCCAGCCCGATCCAGTGCAGATGCGAAAGCTCGTCGGTTGCGGACGAAAAGTCGTCGGTGTCACCCGGCACGTGTTCGGCATCGGCCAGAAAGAAGCGCGCATCGAAACGACGGGGCGAACCGGCGGGGGTGATGGCACGAAACAGGAAGGCCAGCGGGGCGGCTGGTGCAAGCCTCAGGCCGGTTTCTTCGGCCAATTCACGCAACGCACAGCCTGCGAGCATTTCGGGACCGGGGGCGTCCGGGCCGCAGTGTTGGGCAAGACGGGCGACGCAGGTCGCAGCCAGATGCCCTTCGGAATGATCGCCGTCATCGACCGAACCGCCGGGAAAGACATATTTCGACGGCATGAACACGGCTGCCGCCCCACGTTGGCCCATCAGGACCTCGGCTCCCGACGCCCCATTGCGCCACAGGATCACCGAAGCGGCGGGGCGGATCCTGACCAGATCAGCCATGATCCGGATCAGGCGCCGTACCAAAGCCATGCATCCGCTTTGCCCATTGCAGCGCCACCAGCATCCCCTTGAGCCGAGGCAAAAGGAAAAGCGCCAGCGCAACGGTCAGGGTGGTGAAGATCGATGCGAGGACCAGCGGTTCAGGGCGGTAAGTCACGAAGACGAAATAGATAAGGGGCGCCAGAAGGTGGCCCACGATCAGAATGGTCAGATAGGCCGGCCCATCATCCGCACGCTGATGATGGAGCGCCTCACCGCAGACCGGGCAATTGTCGCGCACTTTCAGGTAGTTCCGCAGCATCGGCCCAGCCCCGCAATTGGGACAACGGCCACGCCAGCCGCGGCGCAAGGCCAGGCCAAGGGGACGCTCTTCGATATCGGCAGCCGGGGATGCAGCAAGAGCCAATTGCGTGGTCATGTGAATACCTTTGATCTGAGCGGCGTTTCTAACCGGATTTGCCCGGGAAGTGGAGGACGAAATCAGCCGCGCGCCGCTTTGTCGCAAGGGATGCGACGGAAATCCGGGACATGGGCGTTTGATTTGCATCGGGACCACCTGAGTGTCCCCAGGTTGAGATGGAGCAAGTGATGATACTGACGAACAAGACAGCGGGTCTGGGGCTTGTCGCCGTGGCTGCCCTGATGCTTGGCACGGCAGCGATTGCCGACAACATGGGCCAGATGCGAATGGGCGAGGGTATGGGCGGTCATGGCATGGGCGATGGCCCCGTTCTGGATCTGGCCGCAATCGACGCCAACAAGGACGGCAAGATCAGCAAGGACGAGATGACGGCCTACCGTGAAGCCCGCGTCGCCAGCATTGATGCCAACAAGGATGGCAAGCTTTCGGCGGAAGAACTGACTGCCATGCATCTGCAAGAGATGACCGACGCGGCCAAGACCATGGCCGCGCACATGATCGAGCGTCTCGATACCGACGGCGACAGCCTGCTGTCTGCCGCCGAACTGGCAGGCCGCCCGATGCCGACCGGGATCTTTGACCGTGTCGACACCAATGGCGACGGTTTCATCGACCAGTCCGAGATTGACGCCGCGAAGGCGCGCATGGCCGAGCGAGGCGACCGGATGGACGGCCACGGTGGTCACTCCAGAGACGGCGATCACGGGAAAGGCAACGGCGGCGACTGATCCGCTTCAACGGGGTCCTGTGCACCGGGCATTGCCAGCCCGGTGCACGGCTTCTTTCGATTGCGACGCAGTGGGCAGACGAGTAAGCCAGATTCAGGATGGACATGCCGCGCGATACCTTGGCCGAAATATCGGATGATGCCCTGCTGGTCCTTTATGCCAATGGGGACCCGGAGGCGTCGCGCCTGTTGACGGCGCGTCTGGCACCACGGGTGTTCGGCTATGCCATGAGGCTGTTGTCGGACCGCGCCGAGGCGGAGGATGTGACCCAAGAGACCATGTTGCGGCTCTGGCGACTGGCCGCGAACTGGCGGACGGGCGAGGCAAAGGTCTCGACCTGGGCCTTTCGGGTGGTGACAAATCTGTGCACTGACCTGCGCCGCGCACGGACTCGCCGCCCTTCGGTGACGCTTGATGACGCGCCCGAGGTGGCCGACGGCAGCAGCGGCGTGGTGGCGACCATGATCGAGGCAGACCGTATGTCGGCGCTGCAGAACGCCTTGGCACAACTGCCGGAGCGGCAGCGGCAGGCAGTGTTCCTGCGGCACATCGAGGGTATGACAAATCCTGAGATTGCCGAGATCCTGGATGTGGGGGTTGAAGCCGTCGAAAGTCTGACCGCCCGGGGCAAACGCGCCCTTGCGGCCATTCTGGCAGGACGGCGTGAGGAGTTGGGCTATGACGATGACGAGAAAGGAGAGGCATGATGGCACCTGATGACAGTCTGGACACTCTGTTCGCTGAGGCAGCAGCCGCGCGCGAGATGCCCTCAGCCGGTCTGATCTCCCGGATTCTGGCGGATGCGGATGCAAGCCAACCGCTGCCTCGGCCCTTGCGAACCGCGCCGCCGGTGCCGCGCGGGTGGGTCGCGACCCTCGCGGATTGGTTCGGCGGGGGCATTTCACTGGCCGGCATGTCCGCGTCGGCAGCCGTCGGGCTGTACCTTGGTGTCGCACAGCCTGCCTCTGTGCTGGCATTGAGTGAGTGGGTGGGCGGAACCGCGACGCTTGACAGCCTTGAACTGCTGCCATCGGCAGGCGCACTTTGGGTGCAGGAGTAAGAAATGACTGACGTGAACCAGCCCACACCCCCGACCATGGCGCCGAGAGCGACCAATCGCGGCCTGAAGATCGCGTTTGCGGTGTCCGTGGCGATCAACCTTGGCGTCGCCGGACTTGTCGCAGGCATGGCGCTCCATGGCGGTCCGGGGCCGCATCGCGACGGGTTCGTGCGGGATATGGGCTTTGGTCCCTTTGACGGGGCGCTGTCGTCCGAGGATCGCGAAAACCTGCGCAAGACCGTTCAGGGGCGCTTGGGCGATATTGGGACTGCCCGCCAACAGATGCAGGCGGACGCGCTGGCCATTCTCTCGGCGATGAAGGCTGCTCCCTTCGATCCATTGGCGCTTTCGTCGGCGTTTGAAGCGCAGGCCGCGCACCTTGGTGAAAGGCTGAAGTTCGGCAGCGCCATCATGCGCGATTATCTGCTGGCCCTGCCGGATGACGCGAGACGTGCATTTGCCGAACGGCTGGAGCAGCGAATGCGCCATGGTCGGGACAGTGCCGATGGCGATGCCAAGGGAAAAGGCGGCGACTGAAGGACTTGCGACCATAACCCAAAGGTCGGCCCTGCGCCGATCGAACCGTTCAGGACAAATTCCATCGCGTCGGGATATTTGACTCCGCGACCATCAATGGCCCGATCATGCCGCCCGGCTGAGGATTGTCACCTTGTTGCGTCCGCCTGCCTTTGACTTCATCAGCGCGCGATCAGCCTGATCCACGATTTCTGCCACATTCAGGGTTGGCGCCGGATCTGCCACGCCGCCGTCCAAGGTCATGCCGATCGAAATCGTCACGTGAATGGCGGTCTGATCGGCCAGGATGACCGGTTGGGATTCGGCGGCTTCGCACAGACGCTGCGCCACGATGCCGGCTTCTGCCGGAGTGGTGTTCGGCAGGGCAATCAGAAACTCCTCGCCGCCGATCCGGGCCACCAGATCGCTCGCGCGCAGGTTGGCGGCAAGACGCGACGAAATCTCGATCAGAACCGTATCGCCTGCGGCGTGGCCCCAGCGGTCGTTCACTGATTTGAAGCGGTCGAGATCGACCACCATCACCGCGAATTCGCTGCCTTCCTGTTGGGCTTTGGCGGCAATGGCATTCAGTTGGGCCAAACCGTAGCGGCGGTTGTGCAGTCCGGTCAGTGGATCGATCATGGCCAACCGCAAACCATCCTGCACCGAAGCGCGCATCCGGTCCAGTTCGCGCTTTCGTGTCACCAGCGTGTGCAGCCTGACTGCCAGCTCTGACGGACTGATCCGGCAGTCGACGAAATCATTGGCGCCAAGGTCAAAAGCCATGGCCGGTCGAACATTCTGACCCGACTGATTGAAAATGCAGAAGGCTGCATTGCGCGATGCGCTGCGGCTGAGCAGTTCCGACATCACCCGCAGACCGCCGCCTTCCGAACCGATGTCGGCATCAATCAGGTAGACGTCAGGCCGGCCGGAAGCGATGTCATCGGAATAGACTTCGTCTGGCGCCACGATGGAGAATTGCTCTTGCCCGGCGGTTGAAAGCTGCTTGCGCAAGTGCATGGCGCTTTCGGCCTTGTTCATCACGATGGCAACCTGGCCGGGCGCATCATAGGTGGTGGCCCCTTCCGCCAGCCCGAAGATGCCAAGACCTGCTTCGGGCGACGCAAATCCCCCGACGACTTCACGGGCACGCAGCAGGCCGCGCAGCCGGGCCAGCAGCGTCTGATCGTCAATGGGGCGCGAGAGGAAATCTTCTGCCCCGGCGCGAAGGGCTGCCACCCGCAGGACTGGGTCCTGGTCAGAAGAGAACATCACCACCGGGATTCGGCGGGTAACCGGATTGGCCTTCAATTGGCGCAAGACCTCGACGCCGTTCATGTCCGGCAGCATCAGATCCAGCAAGATAAGGTCCGGCAATTCAGTGCGGGCAAGCTGCAGACAAGTAGACCCGTCGCCCGCCATGATGGAGCTGTAGCCCGCAGCGGTCAGTTTGACCTTGAAGACAATGCGGTTTGTCGACACATCATCTACTATGAGGATCTTGCCGATCATGCGCTGCTGGCTCACTTCTGTAACTCTCGCAGGACCAGTTTGGCCGCGACAAGTTAAGAAATCCTTTCTGACTAAATAATCAATTCGTTCAAACCCGATGGAAAACGGTGGGGAAACCTGTGGAAAAGTCAGCAAGCGGGCGAAAATCAGCCGAAACTCTCGCCGCACAGGTGTTTTCGTGGGCCACCGAGGACGCCGACCGCCTTAACGCATTCATGGCGATGACAGGGGCGTCGCCGGCCGATCTGGTGCGAAACATCACTTCGCCCGCCTTTCTGGGCACAGTTCTGGATTTCCTGTTGACCGATGACGCGATGATCAAGGACTTTTGCGACACGCGCGGTCTGCCCTATACCGCACCGATGCAAGCCCGCGCGATGCTGCCGGGCGGTGAAATCTGGAACTGGACCTGACGCGATGCTGGATGCAGTGATTTTCGACAAGGACGGGACGCTTTTTGACTTTCGGGCAAGCTGGGGGGCCTGGACGGACGCTGTGCTGGCTGAGTTGGCGGAGGATCCCGAGGACGCGCGGCGGCTGGGCTCGGTGCTGGGCTATGATCCGGTTCAGCGCAGCTTCGCGCAATCAAGCCCGGTCATCAGCATGACGACGCCGGAGATTGCCGCGATCCTGCACCAGCATCTGTCAGGGATCAGCCTTGAGGCATTGAACGACCGCCTGAATGCTCTTTCAGCCGCTGCTCCGATGGTGCCGGCGGTGCCTTTGCGCGACGTCCTTGGCGGATTGAAAGCGCGCGGGCTCAGGCTTGGGCTGGCGACAAATGACACGGAAATGCCGGCACGGCTGCATCTGGAAAGGGCGGGTGTGCTCGACTTGTTCGACTATGTCGTAGGCTGCGATTCCGGCTGGGGGGGGAAACCTGCACCGGGCCAGCTTCTGGAGTTCCTTCGCCGTTTCGGGCTCAAGGGGTCCAGAGTGGCTATGGTGGGCGACAGCCGGCATGACCTCGATGCCGGACGCGCTGCAGGCATGCACGCGGTGGCAGTGCTGACGGGCATGGCCGAGCACAACGATTTGGCGGGTCATGCCGATGTCGTTTTGGAAAATATCGCCGCCCTTGGTGCCTGGATCGACCATCAGGGCGCTGTCCCGGCCTGATTGGGCGCAAAAACGACAATGGCTGGTCGGGAACGGAGTGCGCGTCGCAAGACCGTTTCAGTCATCTATGGGGCAAGCGGGCACAGGTCGCTTGCCACAGCCAGGGAGCAGTCTATGAGCGATGACGCGAACAAGCGCCGCAGGGCCGGAGGCCGGGCTGGCAACAAGGAACGTGCGGGCTCCGCGGCGGTCGATCAGATGCCATGGCGCATTCCGGTCAACCCTGACAAGCCGACCGAACCTTTGGATGCCGACGGTGTGCAAGCGATCCACCGCGGCGCGATGAAGATATTGCGCGACATCGGTATCGAATTCCTCAATCCCGAAGCGGTGAAGATCCTCAAGGAGGCCGGATGCAAGGTTGAAGGCACGAATGTCCGGATGGACGAGGATTTCGTGATGGAGATGGTGGGCCGTGCGCCCGAAACCTTCACCATGACCCCGCGCAATCTGGACCGCGAACTGATCATGGGCGGCAAGCACATGCTGTTCGTGAACGTCTCCTCGCCACCGAATTCGTGGGATATGGAGCGTGGAAAACGGTCGGGCGATTTTGAAACCTTCAAGGATTTCATGAAGCTGACGCAGTACTTCAACTGCATCCATATCGCAGGCGGTTATCCGGTCGAGCCCATCGACATTCACCCGGCAGTACGCCATCTGGACTGTCTTTATGAAAAGTTGACCCTGACCGACAAGGTTGTCCACGCCTACAGTCTTGGGGCGGAACGGGTCGAAGATGTCATGGAGATGACCCGCATCGCAGGCGGGCTCAGCGAGGCTGAATTCCAGGCCAAGCCGCGCATGTACACCAATATCAATTCGGTCAGCCCTTTGAAGCATGATTTTCCGATGCTCGACGGAGCCATGCGGTTGGCGCGACGGGGGCAGCCCGTGGTTGTGACGCCCTTTACCCTCGCGGGGGCGATGGCGCCGGTTACAATGGCTGGTGCCGTGGCGCTGTCACTGGCCGAGGCATTGGCGGCGATCGCGCTCTTGCAATACATAAATCCCGGCTGCCCGGTCGCCATCGGAACGTTCACGTCGAATGTCGACATGAAATCCGGCGCGCCGGCTTTCGGCACGCCCGAATACATGCGTGCCACCCAGATGACCGGGCAATTGGTGCGGCATTACAAGGTGCCGCTGCGCTCCTCGGGTGTTTGCGCGGCGAACGTGCCCGACGGGCAAGCGATGTGGGAAACGTCAAACAGCCTTTGGGCTGCCGTGCAGAGCCGGACCAATATGGTCTATCATGCGGCTGGATGGCTTGAGGGCGGGCTGATCGCGTCTCCCGAGAAGTTCATCATGGACTGCGAGGTCCTGCAGATGATCCAGCGCTACTTTGAAGAAGCGACCTTTGCCACCACCGAGGATGACATTGCATTGGACGCGATCCGCGAGGTCGGGCCGGGTGGGCACTACTTCGGCTGCCAGCACACGCAAGACCGCTATCAGACCGCCTTCTATGCCCCGATGGTCAGCGATTGGCGAAACTATGAAGCTTGGCAGCTGGACGGTTCAGTCTGGACGGCAGAGCGGGCCCATCGGATCTACAAACAAATCATCGCTGAATTCGAGCCGCCTCCCATGAATGGCGACCATCAAGAAGAGCTTCGCCAGTTTGTGGCCCGGCGCAAACAGGAAGGCGGAGCCCCGACAGACTTCTGATCACCTGTCCCGAAGCCTCCGGCTGGACATTCTGCCGTGGGACGTTTGGCAAATTGTTAATCCTTGTCGGTGTAGGCTCCCGTGGCGTGAACAAGGGGACAGCACCATGCACGGCTTGATCAACCGATCCCTGCAGTGTTTTCTGCGCGATACTTATGGTCTCAAAGCCTGGGACGCTATCGTGAGGGAAGCACGGCTCGACTTCAACGCATTCGAAGCCATGCTGACCTATGATGATGCTCTGACCGACCGCGTGATCAATGCGGCTGCGCTGCTCTTGCACCGCCCCCGCGAGACGTTGATGGAGGATCTTGGCCACTATCTCGTGAGCCATGAAAGCCAGACGTCGTTGCGGCGGCTGCTCAGGTTCAGCGGAGTCAATTTCGCGGATTTTGTCAACTCGCTCGAGGAGTTGCCCGAGCGTGGCAGGCTCGCGCTGCCCAATCTGGATGTGCCCGATCTTGAACTGTCAGATCACGGCGCGGGCCATTTCAGCTTGCGGTGCAAAGCGCCATTGCGCGGCGTCGGTCACATTCTGGTCGGACTGCTGCGTGCGATGGCGGACGACTACGGCGCGCTGGTTCTGCTGGACAATCTGGGGACCGAAGGCGCCTGCGAAGTCATCTCGATCCAGATCGCGGATCAGGCTTTCAACGAGGCGCGCCCCTTCAGTCTTGGCATGGCGGTGAGCTGAATGTCGACGCCTGTCGCACCAACAGTCGCCCTGCCCTTTGCCGCGCTGGCCAAGCTCATGCCTCTGCACCTGGTCCTGGCGCCGGATGGACAGATCACTTGCCATGGACCGACCTTGACCAAACTGATGGAAGGGCAGGACCTGATCGGGCGCAATCTGTTCGAGGCGTTCGAATTGCGACGGCCGGCGGGCATTTCCAGCATGGCTGGTTTGCAGGCCCGTGCCGGCGAAAAGCTGCGCCTGAATTTGCGTGGAACCAAAGGGCAAATCGCATTTCGCGGTCTGGCCGTAGAGTTGGAAAATGCGGCCGGCGTCTTGATCAATCTGTCGTTCGGCATCGGCGTGATTGATGCCGTTCGCTTGCACGCATTGACAGACGGTGACTTTGCCCCAACCGATCTCGCGGTTGAGATGATGTATCTGGTCGAGGCCAAGGCCGCCGCCATGGGCGCCTTACGTGGGCTGGCTCAGCGGCTTGAAGACGACAAGCAGATGGCGGAAACGCAAGCTCTTACCGACACGCTGACCGGCCTGCGCAACCGGCGCGCCCTGTCGCAAGTCCTGGGCGGGCTGACCCGGGCGCAAACGCCATTTGGTCTGATGCATGTCGATCTCGACTTCTTCAAAGCCGTGAATGACAGTTTGGGTCACGCCGCGGGTGACCATGTGCTGCGGTCAGTGGCAGATATCCTGCGCCGCGAGACGCGCGCCGGCGATACCGTTTCGCGGGTCGGTGGTGACGAATTTGTTCTGGTCCTTCCCGGCATGACAGATCCGCGCCGGATGGAACTGGCGGCACGACGGATTATCGAGAAGGTGTCCCAGCCAATCACCTTTGACGGCCAACCGTGCCGAATATCGGCTTCGATCGGGATTACGCTGTCGACGCAATATGAAAAGCCCGATCCCGATCGCATGCAAAGCGATGCAGATGACGCTCTCTATGCGTCAAAGCGGGCAGGGCGGGGCCAGGCGCAGATGCACAATCCCCCCCCGGGCGGCGATCGTCGCTCTGCTTGAGGGATCGGAGCCGAATACCTTGCCACCTTGACAATCGCCGGCCGGTGCCCGCGGCATGGCACTAGAGCATGTCGCCTTCAATTGCATCCATACCCTGCGGCCCGAAAGTAGTTTGAGCATTCTTGGCTTGTGAAGAGGTCGCAGACCCGTCCAACCTGTTTCCAGAGAGCTTGGTATGTCCTCGCAGCAGCCTTGCGGATCAGGGTTTTCAGCTTGGAGAATGCCATCTCGATCGGGTTCAGGTCGGGTGAGTAGGGCGGCAGGAAGATGATCTGGCAGCCCTTGGCCGTCAGCAGTTCGACCACGCGGGGCGACTTATGGGAGGAGAGGTTGTCGGCCACAACGACCTGCCCAGGCTTGAGGGCGGGGGCGAGTTGCTTCTCCACATAAGTCTCGAAACTGGCGCGGTTCATGGCGCCGTCCAGGACCCACGGCGCGATCAGGCCGTTGTGACCGAGTCCGGCGATGAAGGTCTGGGTATTCCAATGACCGAAGGGGGCATGGTCGATCAGGCGTTGACCGACAGGTGCCCAGCCGGTGGTCTTGACGAGATTGGTCTTGAGTGAGGTTTCATCGATAAAGACAAGCTTGTCCAGCATGTTAGCAAAGGCAGGCTGACGCTCTTCAATCCACGTCTTGCGCCGCTCAGCCACGTCGGGACGCAACTGTTCGCTGGCGAGCAGAGTTTTTTTTGTGGCTGAGGCCAAGCCGGTGCAGCGATTTGCCGACCGAACCGCGATGCACCGTCACGCCGTGAACCGACGCCAACTCGACCACGATCTCGTCCAGCGTAAGGTCGCCCTTCTGTATCAGCCGCGCCCGCATCCAATCGTCGTATGGGGCGAGCTTGCTCTTTCGTCGCCCACCCCGCGCGCTGACGCCCAAGCCCCCGCTCTCGCGCTTCAGGATCACCATGTCGTTCACAAAGCGAGGCGAAACCCGGAAGTGACGCGCAGCCTCACGATGGCTGTGACCCTCTTCGACAAAAGCAATGACCCGACTGCGGATCTCAATAGGATGTGCTTTGACCATTCCCAACCCCTGCATCTGGCGGGATCAGGGAATCACAAACCGGGAAACATGGGAATCCTGAATCGGTGCAAACGCGACATGCTCTAAGTCGGACAAGATTTGAGTGTCGCCTGCAGCAAGTCCGCCATTGCACTCGACCGGCGCATATTCTCAGCAGGCTTCGCCCGCCGATTGACGCAAGACGGATTGGCCCTGCATCAATGACAATGAAGGCCGGATAGGCAATCCGGCCCCGTCCGTGCGATCGGCAACTACGATACGACCAGGTTGGTGAAAGGCCCGGCCCCAAATGGTCTTGGTATGAGCAGCCAGTCGCGAAGGTCGGGCATTGCCAGAATGGTCCGCTGATATCGCAGGACGCTTCGAGTATGACACTGAAGGAAAAGTGGCAGCCCGTAGGGGAGTTGAACCCCTCTTCCCAGGTTGAAAACCTGGTGTCCTAACCGATAGACGAACGGGCCGCGGGTCAGTGCGGCGGTGTCTAATCAAGGCGCCCGGACTGCGCAAGAGGAAAAATCAACTTGTCGCGATGGCCGCGTCCTCAAGACGCAACTGCACCCGGGAGCGGCCGCCCCAGGTGTTCAGCTCCAGCCTGCCCACGAGGTGAAAGCGGTGATGTCCGGGGGACAGGAAGGCGGCACCGAGCGGGGTGTCCTGAGCGTTGAACAGCACCGCCTCCAGTTTGGCGCTGGCGTCGCCGAAGTGCAGGCGCAGATGGCCCGTGCCCATGGGGCGGGCGGTGACCTGTTGATGGGCAAAGGCAAAGCGCGGGGCGGGGGAGGCGGCACCAAAGGGGCCGGCGGCGTCGATCTCTTCGATCAGCGTGGTGGTGGCGGCGGAGGGCATGAGGAGAGCATCGAGCCGCAGGGCCGAGGCGGTGATCGGGCCGGACTGGCGGGCGAGCAGGGCGTCGAGCCGGGCCATCGCGGGTTCCAGCTGGGCGCGCGACAGGCTCAGGCCTGCGGCCATGCGGTGGCCGCCGCCTTTTTCGATCAGACCCTCGGCGGCCAGGAGGTGAATGGCTGCCCCGAGATCAATCCCTTCGACCGAGCGGCCGGACCCTTTGCCGATATCGCCGTCAAAACCGATCACGACGGAGGGACGGTGGGTGGCCTCTTTGACACGGGCGGCAACGATGCCAACGACGCCAGGATGCCAGCCATCGCCTGCGGCCCAGGCGAGGGTGCCCCCACCGGCAGCAGCTTCGCCACGCGCCTCGACCTGAGCCAGCGCTTCGGCGCGAACGGCGGCTTCGATCTCGCGGCGTTCGGCGTTCAGGTGGTGCAGTTGTTCGGCCAGTCTGGTCGCTTCCAGCGGGTTGTCGGTGGACAACAGCCGCGCGCCGAGGTCGGCCTGACCGATGCGGCCGCCGGCGTTGATGCGCGGGCCGAGCACGAACCCAAGGGCATAGGCGGTGGGGGCGGTGTCGAGCTTGGCCACGTCGGCCAGCGCGCGCAGGCCGGGGCGCTCGCGGCGGGCCATGACTTTCAGTCCCTGCCGCACGAAGGCCCGGTTGACGCCGATCAGGGGGGCCACGTCGGCCACGGTGGCCAGCGCCACGAGGTCCAGCATGGCCATCAGGTCGGGACCTTGCCGGCCCACGGCGCGCAGCTGGCGGTTCGCCTCGACCAGCATCAGGAACACCACGGCGGCGGCGCAGAGATGGCCCAGCGCGCCGTCCTCGTCCTGCCGGTTGGGGTTCACCACGGCCACCGCGGGGGGCAGGGTCTCGCCGCCAAGGTGGTGGTCCAGCACCAGCACATCGCAGCCCGCCGCAGCAATCGGATCGTGGCTGAGGGTGCCGCAATCGACGCAGATGATCAGGTCATGGGCCGCGCCAAGGGCGGCCATCGCGGGGACGTTGGGGCCGTAGCCTTCGTCGATCCGGTCGGGAATGTAGAGGGTCGGTGCCTGGTCAAGCGCCCGCAGGTAGGTGATCAGCAGGGCCGCGGAGGCACCGCCATCGACGTCATAATCGGCAAAGATCGCGATGCGCTGGCGGGCGGCCACCGCGGCCAGAAAGCGGGCGGCGGCGGTTTCCATGTCCCGCAGCGAGCGCGGGTCGGGCATCAGGTCGCGCAGGCTGGGGGCGAGGTAGGTCTGCGCCTCTGGCGGGGCTATGCTGCGGGCGACGAGGGTGTGGCACAGTGCCAGGGGCAGGCGGGTCGCCTGCATCATCGCCTCGGCCAGACGGTCGGCCTCGGGGCCGGGGCCGACCCAGCGGCGGCCGGTCAGCGAGGAGGTCACGTTGAGGAAGGCGCGGTCGCTCATGCCCGATCAATGCCTGACCGGCGGTCCCCGCGCAAGGTGGGGCGAGGATCGGACGGCGAAAATCAACCGATGTCGCCTTTGACGACATCGCGTTTTATCATTTAATACCAGTAAGTTGCCGTTTTGCGTTAACCAGATTGAAAGGATTGTCGCGCGGACAATTTGGGGTGAAACGCCGGCCTACACCGGGGTGCGATAGAGCATCCGCCGCACCGATCCGGTCTTGGAGCGCATCAGAATGGTCTCGGTCGTGACGAAGCCGATCTCACGCTTGATCCCGGCCACCAGCGAGCCATCGGTCACGCCGGTCGCGGCAAAGATCACGTCCGCGGTGACCAGATCGTCGCGGGTATAGACCCGGTCGAAATTGGTGATGCCGGCCTTGCGGGCGCGGGCGCGTTCGTCGTCGTTGCGAAACAGGAGCCTGCCGAACATTTGCCCGCCCATGCACTTCAACGCAGCGGCAGCCAGAACCCCCTCGGGAGCGCCGCCCGAGCCCATATACATGTCGATCCCGGTGACGTTCGGTTCGGCGCAGTGCATGACACCTGCCACATCGCCATCGGTGATCAGCCGGATTGCGGCTCCGGTCGAGCGGATTTCCTCGATCATCAGTTCGTGCCGGGGCCGTTCCAGCACGCAGACCGTGATGTCCTGCGTCGAGCAGCCTTTCGCGGCGGCAAGGGCCGAGACACGTTCGGACGGTGACATATCGAGGGTCACCACGCCGCGCCGGAAACCGGGGCCGATGGCGAGCTTTTCCATATAGACATCAGGCGCGTGCAGAAGGGTGCCGCGCGGCGCCATGGCGATGACGGTCAGGGCATTGGGCATGTCCTTGGCGGTCAGGGTCGTGCCCTCCAGCGGATCGAGGGCGATGTCAACGGCAGGCCCCTTGCCAGTGCCGACCTCTTCCCCGATGAAAAGCATGGGCGCCTCGTCACGTTCGCCCTCGCCGATCACCACGACGCCGGCAATGTCGAGCATGTTCAACTGGTCGCGCATCGCATTGACGGCGGCCTGATCGGCGGCCTTTTCATTGCCGCGACCGATCTGGTTGGCCGAGGCAAGGGCAGCAGCCTCGGACACCCGGGCAAGGCCCAGCGAAAGCAAGCGGTCCTGAAATTGTGACTTGTCGGCCATGACTTATCCTTTGCTACCTGTCCTCCTCCCTTAGCGGATTCGGCAAGGCGGGCAAGTCTGGTTGCGCTAACAGAGGCTCACGGCGATGTGGGGAAGGGTGCCAGCGCTGCCAGGGCGGCATTGGCAAAACAGGCGTCAGTGGCGCGGACCGATTGCCAGGCCTTGTCCTGTGGCAAGAGGGCGCCTGCATCCGGCACCAGATCAAGCCCCAGCCGGTGTTTGACGGCGGCTGCCAGCAGCACCTGTTCGCCGCGCGGTGTGGCAAAGAAGGCGGCAGGGTCCATCAGGGCCGCAAGCGGGGTGGACGGATTGACCGAATGGTGCGGCGCGCCCAGAAGGGCCACGAAGGCGGCCTCGCAGGCTGCGGCGGTGGTCGGGCAACGGGCGGCGCACCACGCCCGGACCGGAGCGAACTGCGGGCGCGGCACAAGATCGCGCAGCGCCATGGCGATGGTTTCGGGCGGCAGCGGCGGCGGCGGTTCTTCGTGCCACAACAGGCGCAGGGCGCGGCGGCCTTCGTCCAGCC
>JANMCI010000416.1:0-2627 GCA_031361245.1 Rhodobacterales bacterium | reverse complement strand
CCATCTCCAAGACCATCAACATGCCGAACAACGCCACCATTCTGGACGCCCTGGCGGCCTATGAGCTGTCTTGGTCGCTCGGCATCAAGGCCAACGCGCTCTACCGCGACGGCTCGAAACTCAGCCAGCCTTTGGCGTCGGCACTGGTCGAGGATGATGACGAGGCCGAAGAGATCCTTGCCACCGGCTCCAATCAGGAAAAGGCCGCCGTTCTGGCAGAGAAGATCGTCGAAAAGATCATCATCAAGGAAGTGATCCGCACCAACCGCGAAAAGCTGCCGGAGCGCCGCAAAGGTTACACGCAAAAGGCCATCGTCGGCGGTCACAAGGTCTATCTGCGCACCGGCGAATACGGCGACGGACGTCTGGGCGAGATCTTCATCGACATGCACAAGGAAGGTGCGGGCTTCCGCGCCATGATGAACAACTTCGCCATCGCCATCTCGGTCGGCCTGCAATACGGCGTGCCGCTGGAGGAGTATGTCGAGGCCTTCACCTTCACCCGCTTTGAACCGGCGGGCATGGTGCAGGGCAACGACTCTGTCAAGAACGCCACCTCGATCCTCGACTACATCTTCCGGGAACTGGCGATTTCCTATCTGGACCGCACCGATCTGGCCCATGTCAAACCCACCGGCCACAGCTTTGACGACCTTGGTCGCGGCGACGAGGAAGGCAAGCGCAATATCTCCGAGGTTTCCGATGCGGCGGCGTCTCGCGGGCTTGAGGTGCTCAAGCAGATCTCCTCGACCGGCTATCTGCGCAAGCGGGTGCCGCAGGAACTGGTGGTGCTGCAAGGCGGGATGAACGGGATCCACGGTCTGGGCGGGGTTGGCGATCCGATGTCGAACCTGAACATGCTGGTGCCCGAGACGGCCCGCTCAGCCGTCGGTGGCTTCGCCTCTGCCGCCGCGAGCTATACGGCGACGACAGCGATCGTGACCGGCTCGGTCGGCATGGACCAGCGGGTCAAGGCCAAGATGCAGGGCTACGAGGGCGATCCCTGTGGCGAATGCGGCAACTACACGCTGGTGCGCAACGGCACCTGCATGAAGTGCAACACCTGCGGCGGGACGAGCGGGTGTAGCTGAAAGTTACGGCAAAACAGAGGCATATCTGGCTTTCTTAAAGTCCGGACGCTCAAGAAATGGCCTGCGGCACGACTGTGTTGCGGGCCATTTTCATTTGCCGCCATGGTCGAATGAAGTGTCAGAGGACCGCCTGATGAAGGTCCCGGTGGGGCCTCCATCGGTCCGACTGCCGGGGCCTACTCGGCGCTCTCAAATCCCTTGGGCACCAGGCGGCGGCTGTCTGTCGGCAGCCCGGCATCCTGCAACATCTCCTCCGCCATCGCGTCCGCGTTGGGGCCGGCCTGCATCAACAGCCGCCAGATATCGCGCACCGGGGGGGCGATCCGGGGCTCACTCACCGCCCGCGCGGTGTGCAGCCAAATCGCCAGACCATCGCTGCGGGCGTAGTCGCGCTTCTTGCGCAAGGCCGCGATCCTTGATGCCGCCGACTTCGCAAACCGTGCGGCGGCTGCCGGGGTCCAGTCGATCAGGTCGACCAGGTTCAGCCCCTCTGCCAGATGCGAGACGGCCCAGACCTGCGCTTCGGCGGCATGGCTGACCACGAAATGCGGTTTAGCCGCTGCCAGTTTGTCGGCAAGCGCCTGAGCCTCGTCGACGAGGGCTGCAATGGCCTTTTCCTGCTTCCAGTTGCTGAACATCACGTGCCTTGTCGGACCTTGGCCGCCACCGGGTCGTCCGAAGGCGTCACCGCCTGCCACCGCCACAGCGTATGAACCACCAGTGCCACAAAGATCACCGCTCCGCCAATCACCGTCCTCAAGCCCGGGTTCTCGCCCAGCACCAGCCACACCAGCACCGGGGCTGCCACACTTTCCAGCATGATGATCATGGTGACCTCCGGCGCGGGCAGATAGCGCGGGCCGATCAGCAACAGCGCCGCCCCCCCGGCCAGAATCACACCCCCGCTGATGCCGATCAGGGCGACCTGTTGCAGCGAAAACCCCAGATGCGGGGCAAAAGGCCACGCCACGATGACCGTGACCAGAAACCCAAGGGTCGAGGGCACCAACTGGCTGCGTTCGGCGGTGTGGCGCAGCACGACATAATAGGCCGCCGACATCGCAGCATTGGTCAGCGCCAGCAGATTGCCCATCAGCGCCCCACCCCCCAGCGAGCCCGAGGCGATGATCCCCACCCCGGCAAACACCGCTATGATGCCGTACAGCGTCATCCGCTCGATCCGCTCTCCCAGCACAAAGAACGACATCAGGGCGGCAAGAAAAGGTGCGGTGGCCGAGATCAGCAGGACATTGGCAACCGATGTCAGCCCCAGTGACCCCAGAAAAAGCACCGTCCCCGTCCCGTGCAGCACGATGAAAAGCAGGGTCGAACCCGAGAAAAACTCGGCCCGGCTTGGCATGGTGTGGCGTGCGAACAGGGCGATGCCGATCACCGTGGCCGCACAGGCGAACAGGCCGCGCAGGATCGCGACATCCATCATGTTGGCATCGATCAGGCGGATAACCAAGGTGTCGGGCACAAACATCAATGCGCCCGCCGCGGTCACGATCAGGCCGAACCTCTCACCGTGGATTT
>JANMCI010000415.1:0-4153 GCA_031361245.1 Rhodobacterales bacterium | reverse complement strand
CTTCGGCGTGCTCAGCCCCTTTGCGCCCTTGTCCAGCACGAAACCCTTGATCTTGCCGCCATGCGCCTCCGACTTGGCCCAGACCACGAAGACGTCCGCAATGGGCGCGTTGGAAATCCACATCTTGGCGCCGTTCAGCACATAGCCGTTGGCCGTTTTCTTGGCCACCGTCTACATCCCCGCCGGGTCACATACGGCATCGGGTTCCGTCAGGCCAAAGCAGCCAATCCATTCGCCGGTGGCCAGCTTCGGCAGATATTTCATCCGCTGCGCCTCGGTGCCATAGGCATAGATCGGATACATCACCAGCGACGACTGCACCGACATCATCGAGCGATAGCCGCTGTCCACCCGCTCCACCTCGCGTGCGATCAGGCCGTAGGCGACGTATGAGGCGCCCAGCCCGCCGTATTCCTCGGGGATCGTGGTGCCCAGAAGCCCCATCTCGCCCATTTCGCGAAAGATCGCCGGGTCGCTGGTTTCCTCGCGGAACGCCTTGATGACGCGGGGCTGCAACTTGGTCTGGGCATAGTCGCGCGCGGCGTCGCGCAGCATCCGCTCCTCTTCGGTCAGCTGGTCCTCCATGCGGAACGGGTCCTGCCAGTCAAATCGCCCCAGATCCGGCATGTCCTTTGGCTTCAACTTCGGCTTGTCCATCGCAATCTCCCGCAAAAAACTCATGGCTTGGCAAAGCTATTGCATAGAATCCTTGCAAAGACTATCGAAACCAAATCGCCAGTCCATGAGGAAAACTCATATGCTTCCCCGCCGCTACCTGCCCTCTCTCCCTTCGCTTCTGGCGTTGGAGGCGCTGGACCGTCTTGGCACCGCCTCTGCGGCAGCGGCCGAACTGAACCTGACTCAAGGCGCCATTTCCCGCCAGTTGCAGGTCATGGCTGACCAGCTGGGCGTGCCCCTGACCACCCGGGATCAGGGCCGTCTTCACCTGACACCGGCGGCCAAGGACTATGTGGCCGAGGTGCGCCGCGCCCTTGATCAACTGGCACAGGCCTCGCTGACCCTGCGCGCCAACCCCACGGGCGGCTCGCTCAACCTTGCGATCCTGCCCGCCTTCGGAATGCATTGGCTGGCCCCCCGTCTCGCCGATTTCGCCCGCAAACACCCCGAGGTGACGGTGAACCTGTCCACAAGGCTCAAACCTTTCGACTTCGCCACCAATCCTTTTGACGCCGCCATCCATTATGGCCGTCAGGATTGGCCGGGTGCTGCCTACCTCAAGCTGATGGACGAGGACATATCGGCCGTGGCCTCCCCCCTCCTCACCAAACCGCTGGCCGCGGCCGCTCAGGTCCTGTCTCTCCCCCTTTTGCAACTGCAAAGCCGCACGGGCGACTGGGGCCGCTGGCTTTCCGCCCATGGCCTGCCCAACCACCGCCCCCCGGCCATGCTTTTCGACCAGTTCGCAACGATGCAGCAGGCGGCGATCCATGGCCTCGGTGCCGCGATCCTTCCGACGTTCCTGATCGAGGACGACCTCAAGCAGCAACGCCTCCTCCCCCTCTTTGGCCCCCCGATCCGGGCTCAGGGCGCCTATTACCTGACCTGGCCCGGCGATCATCCGCCCCGCGCACCCCTGACCTCGTTCATCCAGTGGCTCACCTTGGGGCTTGATGCTGCGCAGCGCCCCTGACCCAAAGGGGCTGTGACGCAAAGCTGCCCTGCGTCTCGACAGGTCAAGCAAGACGCGGCATGATCCGGCCATGACCGACACTCTCATCCTGGGCGGTGGCCTCGCCGGATGCGCGGCGGCGCTTTGGCTTGCCGACCACGGCCACAGCGCCACGATCGTCGAGGCGCGCCCCCGGCTTGGTGGCCGCGGTCTGTCGCGCATCTGGGGCGATGCGGGGGTTGTCGAATATGGCGGCGGCTGGATCAGGTCCGACCACCGGCTGATGATCGCCCTCGCCGCCCGTCTGGGCGTCGCCCTGATGCCCCGCGCGCCCCGTGGCGCCCGGCGCTTTTTCCCCGCTGCCCCGGGCGATCTGACGCCATTTCTGACCGATGCCGCCCGTATCGGTCAGGCCGGTGCTCCCGACCTGCAGGCGCTGTCGCTGGCCGCCCATATCGCCCACCGCGCCCTGACCCCCGGGGCCACACGCGAGATCATGGCGTGGTGGTCGATCTCTGGCTCCGGCGACCCGGCCCATATCGCGGTCAGCGAGCTTCTGACCGCCAAACTCGCCACCGGGCTCGAGGCAAAGCTGGACGAGCTGGCTTTCACCCTTGACGGCGGCGTCTCCTCCCTGATCGTCCGGGCGGCAGAGGCGAGCGGCGCCAGGGTGATCCTTTGCGACCCGGCGGTCACGGCGTCACGGTGACCCTGACCAGCGGCGCGACGCTCCAGGCGCGCGGTGCCATCGTGGCGCTGCCCCTGAACTGCCTTGACACCGTGCGCTTCGATCCCCCCCTGTCGGCGGCCCAGAGCGCGCTTTGCCGTGCGGGCCACCGGGGCCGCGCCCTCAAGCTTCTGATCCGCGCCGAGGGTCCCCAACCCGGCGACCTCGCCACCGGTGAGGCGTTCGGCCTGCGCTGGTTCTATGCGGACCGTGCCCTGCCCGATGGCTCGGTGCTGGTCATAGCCTTCGGGCTTCAGGATGAGGTCGTGCCGCTGGATCATGACCTTGTGCAACAGGCGCTGGCCGCCGCCTTTGCGGGCGGGCGCCTCAAAGGCTTTGACTGGCACGACTGGTGTGGCGACGCGTTCTCGCGCGGCACATGGGTATCGCCGGACATCGCGACCTTGCCGCTTTACGGCCCCGAACACTGGGCCCCGCGCGGATCTCTGGCCTTTGCGGGGTCGGATATGTACTCTGCCGAACAGGGGTGGTTCGAAGGTGCCCTTCTGACCGCCCGCTCCGCCGCAACCGCAATTCACGACCGCCTGCAGAAAGCCTGAGCCGATGACCACACTAGGCGACGTCTCGTTCTGGTACGCCGATATCGGCCTGCCCAAATCCCGCCGGGCCGCCCTCAGCGGCGACACCGCCGCCGATGTCGCCATCATCGGCGCAGGCTATACCGGGCTCTGGACGGCCTATTACCTCAAGAAAGCCCAGCCCGCATTGAACGTGCTGGTGATCGAAAAGGAATTTGCCGGTTTCGGCGCCTCTGGCCGCAACGGCGGCTGGTTGATGGGCACCTTTGCGTGGAACCATGAGCGTTATGCGGCCCGGACCTCACGCGCGGCAGTGCTCGACATGGTCGCGGCGCTGGAGACGACGGTGGACGAGGTGATCCGGGTCTGCGAGGCCGAAGGGATCGACGCCGACATCATCCGCACCGACCAGCTGTCGGTGGCCACCCACCGGGCGCATCTGGTCAATCTGCAGGCTCAGCTGGACCACCACCGCCAATGGGGCGACGGCCACCGGATGCAGGTTCTGTCTGCTGCCGAAACCACGGCCCGCATCAACGTCCCCGGCGCGTTGGGCGGGCTTGTCATGTCGGGCATGGCCCGGGTGCAACCGGCCAAACTGGTGCGCGGTCTGGCCGACGCGGTCGAGCGGCTTGGCGTGCGCATCGTCGAGGGAACGGAAGTGCTGGAATACGGTCAGGGTCTGGTCAAGACCACCCTCGGTCAGGTGAAGGCCCCGATCATCCTGCGCGCGACCGAAGGTTTTACCGCCACGATCAAAGGTCACAAGCGCGACTGGCTGCCGCTGAATTCGGCCCAGATTGCCACACCGGTCCTGCCGCCCGAGGTCTGGGACCAGATCGGCTGGCAGGGTCACGAGCTCTTTCACGACTTCTACAACTCCTACTGCTACTGCCAGCGCACCCGCGAAGGCCGCATCACCGTGGGTGCGCGCGGCGTGCCCTATATCTATGGCTCCGCCATGGACCGCAACGGCGCGCCGGACGGCGAAACGGTCCGGCGTCTGACCGAGATCCTGCACCGCTATTTCCCCGCCGCCATCCCGTTTGGGGTGGATCATGCGTGGTGCGGCGTGATCGGCGTGCCGCGCGACTGGTGTGCCACGGTCGGGCTCGATCCGGCAACCGGGCTCGGCTGGGCCGGCGGCTATGTCGGGGTCGGGGTGTCGACCTCCAATCTGGCGGGACAGACGCTGGCCGATCTGGCGCTAGGCCGGCAGACCCGACTAGCCGGCCTGCCATGGGTCAACCGCCAGGT
>JANMCI010000374.1:0-1501 GCA_031361245.1 Rhodobacterales bacterium | reverse complement strand
AGGCGGCGAAAGCGGGCGACGGCGTTGTTGTAGACGATGACGATGCAGAAGGTGGCATGGCCAAGGATGATGGTCAGGGTCGAAAAGGGGATGTCCATCATCGAAAAGGCGCTGCGCAGCGAGATGCCGGTGATCACGCCGGGCAGGGCAATGGGCAGGATGATGAGGAGGCTCAGCTGATCGCGACCAAAGAACCGCGCGCCGGACATCGCGGCTGAGACGAGGGTGCCGAGGATCAGGGCCATGGCGGTCGAAAAGGCGGCGACCTTGAGGCTGAGAAACAGCGGCGGCCAGATGTCCGGTCGGCTCCACGCGACGGCGAACCATTTGGTGGTCAGACCGGGCGGCGGGAAGGCGAAGGAGCGCTCCTCGGTCGTGAAGGCGTAAAGGAAGATCAGCAGGATCGGCAGGTGCAGGAACGCAAGGCCGCCGAAGGCCGCAAGTTTCAGCAAGGGCGAGGCGTCAGAGCGCATCGAACGCTCCTGCCCGTTTGGCCAGCGTCAGATAGATCAGCATGATCCCGATGGGAACGACGGCAAAGGCGGCGGCGAGGGGGATGTTTCCGGCGGTGCCCTGCAACTGATAGACAGCCATGCCGATGAAGGACGCCGAGGTGCCGATGATCTGCGGGATGATGTAATCGCCGAGGGTCAGCGAAAAGGTGAAGATCGACCCTGCGATCACGCCGGGCATCGCCAAAGGCAGGATCACGCTCCAGAACGTCTGCCGCGCGGTCGCGCCAAGATCGGCGGAGGCTTCCAGCATCGAGGTCGGCACCCGCTCGAGTGCGGCCTGCATCGGCAGGATCATGTAGGGCAGCCAGACATAGGTGAAGGTCAGGAAGGTGCCGATGAAGCTGGTGGAGAGCGAATTGCCCCCCACGCCCGGCAGGTTCAGCGCGGCCTCCAGAAGCCATCCGGTATGGGTCGCCTCGGCCGCCCAGGTCAGGATGCCCTCTTTGGCGAGGATCAGCTTCCACGCGTAGACCTTGACGAGGTAGGACGACCACAAGGGCAGCATGATGCCGAGGTAGAAGGCGGCTTTCCAGCGGCCCTTGGCGTAGCGGGCAGCGAAATAGGCGACGGGAAAGGCGAGGACGGCCGAGGCCAGCGTCACGGCGATGGCCATGGCGAGGGTGCGCAGGATGACGTCGGCATTGGCGGGGCGGAACAGCTCGCCATAGGTCTTGAGCGTGAACTCGCGGACGACGAGGCCGGAGAATTCGTCGATCGAATAGAACGACTGCCAGAGCAGTGCCGCGAGAGAGCCCAGATAGACAACGCCCAGCCACAGAAGCGGCGGCGTGATCAGCAGGGCAAGGAACAGCCGCGGTTTGCGCCAGAACAGCGCCGTCAGGCGGTCGGCAAGGCCGCGGGGGGCGAAGGTGGCATCTGTCATGGCGCCCACGTCGGCAGGGGGGGCAAGAATTTTCGGACGAAAATTCTTGGCCGAAGGCGGGGGGGACGGGAAAGGGCAGGCATCAGGCTTCGTCCATCACATG
>JANMCI010000371.1:0-1930 GCA_031361245.1 Rhodobacterales bacterium | reverse complement strand
CTGAAGAACCGGGGCGGGAAAGTTGCCGCGGTGCTGGACCTGTTTGTCTGCCATTTGGATCAGCGCGAAACCATCCGTCCCCAATGCAGCACTAAGCCAGGCGCCCGAGGGATGCCAAGTCAGGCCGAGGGCTGTGCCCGGCAGGGCGATCTGGCTGGGTGCTGCGTCCAGATTGGCCAAGCTCCAGCAGGCAAGCCCGCCCGGAAAGGCTGCCGCCAGCGTTCCACCGTCGGGCGAAATGGCAAGGACAGTGACCGGGGCGGGCAGATCGAAAACGCGCCCGCTGTCGGAATTGGCCGCGCTGATGTGAAGCTGGTCCCCCGCTGCAAAGGCGACGGTTTTGCCATCCGGCATGGCGACCAAAGAGGTGATCGCCGAACTTGCCCGTGCTGCGATATGCACCGCGATGCCGCCCGGCGTCAGCGAATTGATCCGGCCATCGGCCTTGGCAAAGGCGAAACCCGTGGGCCCGTATGCAACTACGGACGAGCTGCGCCCAGCCGTGAAGTCAGCTTGCCGCATGGGCAGGAAAGGCTTGTCGCGCGGGGCAATGGTTAACCGGCCCGTATCAATTGCCCGCCTTGTGCGCTGATTGGGCGAGGCCTTGTCGGCGGTGGCCGCCAAATGCACCGACCCGTCCGCACAGGCAAAGGCCACGGCACTGTCATCGGCGTTGAAGGTGATTTGTTGTGCAGGCGAGGCCAAGTGCCAATCGCGAGCGATCAGGTCGAAAAGTTGCAGATGTGCGCGTTCGTCTTTCATCTTGTTCCCCATTACGATTGACACAGCGCCGCGATATCGCGGTCGATCTTGTCCATCAGGCCATTGAGCCGTTCGATTTCCTGCTCGCTGTCCGCGAGGGCCTGGCGCAACACATCCTCTTCCAGACACAGGGCCGCCAACAGCTTTTCGGTGGCCGGCGGATCGTCGCCGCGATCAAGGTCACGCTCGGCGGTCATCACCTCGATCTCTTTGCCCGCGACACGCTGCCGGCGGCTCAGAAGCTTGGAGTTCTCCTGGCTGAGCAGAATCACCACGGTGACCCGCAGCTTCTGCAAATCACCCATCTTTCCCGAAAATTCCGCTGCATCAACCACTTGAGTGCCCCGCGCTGTCACCGGTCCGCCTGGCGATCCAACCCATACAGCTAGGTTAGCTGTCGCGCACCGGATTGCGACACATTCCGAAATCGTAACCTTCCGTTACATATTGTCGCAGTTCATTACAGATAATTATCCGTTAGGCCGCTGCGATTTTTCCGGCCTAGTCTTCCCCATCGAACAAAAAATGAAGCGGTCATGGCACGTCCCTGGCTGCACAAGAACGAAGGAAGGGAGGCCCGCGTTGCGAATGAAATTCACCACAAGTGAACCTGATCCGTTGTGCCGGATACCTGCGGAACGCAGTTCTCTGACCTTTGCCGAACATGCGGCCAATATCAACCTTAACCAAAAAGGTGAGCATCCATGTCAACACTGACCCTTAACAAGATCACGGCGCAGAAAGGCATTTCTGTTGCCGATGCGACCCGCAAGATCGCCGATCTGGGGTGGAATCCTTCCTATGTTCAGGAAGCGATGACCTACCCTTCGGACTACAAGATCACCAAGGCACCGCGCGACCCGATGAAACAGGTGCTGCGTTCGTACTTCCCGATGCAGGAAGAAAAGGACAACCGGGTTTACGGTGCCCTTGACGCCGCCCTGC
The DNA here is from genome assembly GCA_031361245.1 of Rhodobacterales bacterium. Taxonomy (GTDB): domain Bacteria; phylum Pseudomonadota; class Alphaproteobacteria; order Rhodobacterales; family Rhodobacteraceae; genus Stagnihabitans. The sequence continues at coordinate 223 of JANMCI010000371.1, read as the reverse complement.
GCGGCGACATGTTCCGCAACGTGGAACCGCGCTGGGTCGAATGGATGAAGCTGTTCCTGGCTATCATCCCCTTCCCGGAAATCTCGGGCGCCAGACGGCTGACCATGGCCATCGAACGGGCGGCCGAGATTTCCGGGAAGGGGATGATAGCCAGGAACAGCTTCATCCATTCGACCCAGCGCGGTTCCACGTTGCGGAACATGTCGCCGCGCAGTGCGGCGTC
>JANMCI010000271.1:0-2074 GCA_031361245.1 Rhodobacterales bacterium | reverse complement strand
CCACGCCGGGTGATACCCGATCCGTGATCTGCGCGCGCAAGGATGTATCGCCGGACCGCGATGCCAAACGCACCCAATCGCGGTCTTTCACGCCCCGCACTTCGGCGTCATGTGGATGAATTTCCAGCACATCTTCGTCATGCCAAACCACATTTGCCGTGCGGCGGGTCTGTGCGCCAACGTTGTACTGTGAAAGTATCCTACCAGTCGTTAGCAAAAGCGGAAAGCGTGGCCCGGTTTTCTCATCGGTCGGCACATATTCGGTGACAATGAACTTGCCCTTGCCACGCACAAAGCCATCAATATGCATCAAAGGCGTGCCTTCAGGGGCTTTTTCATTGCAGGGCCACTGCACCGATCCCATGGTCTCCAACTTTTCGTAACTCACGCCCGCAAATGATGGCGTCAGGATAGCGATTTCGTCCATAATCTGGCTCGGGTGGGTATAGGTCCAGCCCGCGCCAAACGCATTGGCCAACAGTTGCGTCACTTCCCAATCCGCATAGCCATTGCGCGGTGCCATCACCTTGCGCACCCGGTTGATGCGGCGTTCGGCATTGGTGAAGGTGCCGTTCTTTTCGAGAAAGGTACTGCCGGGCAGGAAAACATGGGCGTAATTCGCCGTCTCGTTCAGGAACAGGTCGTGGACGATCACGCAATCCATCGCGGCCAGACCGGCGGCGACATGCTTGGTGTCGGGGTCCGATTGCAGGATATCCTCACCCTGACAATAAAGGCCCTTGAAGGTGCCTTCGACGGCGGCGTCCAGCATGTTGGGGATGCGCAGGCCCGGCTCGTTGTCGATCTTGACGCCCCACGCCGCCTCGAAGACCTCGCGCACCGCGTCGCCCTTGACGTGGCGATATCCCGGCAGCTCGTGCGGGAACGATCCCATGTCGCAAGAGCCTTGCACATTGTTCTGGCCGCGCAACGGGTTAACCCCGACGCCGGGCCGCCCGATGTTGCCGGTCAGCATGGCAAGGTTGGCGATCCCGATCACGGTGGTCGAGCCTTGGCTATGCTCGGTCACGCCCAGCCCGTAATAGATCGAGCCATTGCCGCCCAAGGCATAGAGCCGGGCTGCTTCGCGCACGGTTTCCGCCTTGACGCCCGTCAGAATTTCGACCGCTTCGGGGGAGTTATGAGGTTGGGCGACAAACTCGGCATAGTCCTGGAATTCGTCCCAATCGCAGCGTTCCCGAATGAACGCTTCGTTATAGATGCCCTCGGTCACGATCACATGGGCCAGGGCGGTGACGATCGCCACATTGGTGCCCGGCGTAAGGGCCAGATGGTGCTGGGCCATGACATGCGGGCTTTCGACGATGTCGGTGCGGCGCGGATCGACGACAATCAGCTTGGCCCCCTGACGCAGACGCTTTTTCAGGCGGCTGGCAAAGACCGGATGGCCATCGGTCGGGTTGGCGCCGATGATGATGACGACATCGGTATGTTCCACCGAATCAAAGTCTTGCGTGCCCGCACTGGTGCCATAGGTCTGGCCCAGCCCATAGCCGGTCAGCGACTGGCAGACCCGGGCGCAGGTATCGGTTTTGTTGTTCATGAACACGGCGCGGGTCAGTTTCTGAACCAGATACGCCTCTTCATTGGTGCAGCGCGACGAGGTGATGACCCCGACCGACTTTTGCCCGTATTTCGCAATGATGCCGTTCATCTTGGCGGCGGTGAATTCCATCGCCTCGGGCCACGACACTTCGCGCCACGGGTCGTTGATCGTCTCGCGGATCATAGGGTTCAGGATGCGGTCCTTGTGGCTGGCATAGCCATAGGCAAAGCGGCCCTTGACGCAGGAGTGGCCCCGGTTCGCCTTGCCATGCTTGTAGGGCGTCATGCGGACCAGTTCATCACCGCGCATCTCGGCCTTGAAGGTGCAGCCCACCCCGCAATAGGCGCAGGTGGTCAGCACGGAATGCGACGGGGTGCCGATGTTGATGATCGACTTTTCCTGCAAGGTCGCGGTCGGGCAGGCGGCCACGCAGGCGCCGCACGACACGCAATCGGACGCCATGAAGTCATCGCCCGCCATGCCAGCACTGACCCGGCTGTCAAAGCC
>JANMCI010000259.1:0-5474 GCA_031361245.1 Rhodobacterales bacterium | reverse complement strand
CGCAGCGGCCCCAGGCGCGCGTCGGCCTGATGATCTCGGCCCATCGCCCGATAGTTGGCGACAAGGGTCTGAAGCGGGACCTCCCACGCTTCGGCACCCGAGAAATGCATCTGGGTATTTGTGGCCGACCAAAGCAAGCGGGCCTGACATTTGGCGGACACCTGATCGAGAAGCCGGTCAAAGGCGTTCTGGGGTGTTGCCGTCTCAAGCGACTTGGTCAGGGCAAGAAGCGAACACGCGGTTTCAGCGTGGTCCGGAACAGTTTCGCGGCGCGCGATGGTCAGCACAAGGTCGGCGCGGGTCTCGGCAATCTCGACAAGGCGCGCGGCCATCAGATCGGGCAGGCAGTCGTCTTCCCGCGGGGAAAAGGGCCGACCGGGCAGGTCGACCGAGATCAGCCGGCGGTGCGACACGATCAGGCGGGCCACCTCCCCCCGGTTTGAGGCCAGGCACAGCACCCTTGGCAAGACCGTTTCGTCGATCTCTTTCAGCATGGCCGCAAGCCTTGGCGCAACACCCTGCGGGAGCGAACGGCGCTCGACGCCCAACTGGCGCGGATCGGCCGCCAGCCGCGCCAGAAGTTGATCCCTGCGGTTGTCAGCGTCACTCATGGCGGAGTAGGTTTCTTGTTCAAGCGCACTCATTCCTGACCACCGATCTTTCTGGCAAGACCCGAGATCGATTGCAGCAGTGGCTCCAGTTCTACTCCGGGGTCGGCGATGGCGCAAATGACATCGTCTGCGGCGTCGGGATGGCGCGCAAACACGCGCGAACCCCGCTCGCTGAAATGGATCACCGAAGCGCCGAATACCGCCGGATCTGCCTGGGCCGGCCCTGCGCCCTGCCGCAGCATGGAAAAGCAGGCGACCGCCTTTTCGCCCAGCAGGTCCAGAACTTCGCGCGGAAAAGCCGTCCTGGCAGCGGAGTCGAGGACAAGACCCGACGACAAATCCCCGAAGGCGACCAGATTCAAGCCTGGAAACTCCTCGAGCAGCCGCTTCATCTCACCCTGAATCTGCATCTCAGATCACACCCGGTTCCAGCGCGCCCAGCCAGCCGTCCATCGTCGCCGGACGCGCGGGGCGCGAATCGTTCAGTTTGCGGGTCTTGACCCTTACCCGGCGCGGAGTAACCCTGCTTCCCGAGCGGTCCGGTGTCGCCGAAGCGTCACCCTTTCTGCCGGCGGCCTGACGGGGCATGTCGACGACGTTCATTTGAACGGTGTCGTCAGCCGGAACTGTCGGCTCCGCTTGCACGGCGTAGGGTCGCGCGGTGTCGCTGGTCGCTGGTGGCGCCAGCAGAATTTCGACCAGTTGCTCCATGAAGACGTCGACGCCGCTGTTCTTCCAGGCGTCCAGATCTTCGCCGGCACTGAGCGCTTCCAGCAGGTTGACCGGATAGGTTGCCGTGAATTTCCCTGCCGTTTCCGCCGCGACCCGTCCCACGACCCGGCTGCGATCCCGTGGGTTGCGCAGCTTGTCAAACTGGGTGATCAGCAAGACATTCACGCCACTGGTCGCTGCCCGCATACGGTCCCACATCGCGTCTTCCGATTGGCGCCAGGCTTGGGTTGCATGGGTGCACCAGATGACATGGTCAGCCCCCCGAATGCACGCGTCCCAGGTGTCCGCCGGCATGTTCGGGTCCGAAATTCCCGGCATGTCGACCAGATCGCAAAGTTCAAGCGTGTCGGAAATCATTGTCAGGTGCAGCGAGCGGAACTCGTCCGGCGACAGCGCGCCAAGGTCCGAGAGATCGACGTCAACCTGCGTGCCGCTGCGTGTGATGGCATAGGCGCTGGGTTCGCCATAAGAGATGTGAACCGGAGGAAGGCGCGTGGCCGTGACCTGCATCGGCACCATCGGACCGCCCAGAAGGATGTTGGACAAGGTGCTTTTTCCCGAGCTGAATTCGCCCATCAGGACCAGACGGGGTTTCTGTCCGGCGCCCGGAGGGGTCAGCGTTTCGCTTTGAGGTGTCATGACGGCTTCCCTTCCTTTTCATGGTCTTTGACCTGAGCCCGCAGGTCGGAAATCAGGGTTTCGATCAACTGCCTTCTGCGTTGATCCTCTGCGCTCACAACCGGCCCGCCGAGATGGTCCCGGTCGCTGCGGCCCGAGGCTATTTCGCAAGCGATTTCACGGCTTTGATCAAGAAAGCCCTGCAGAACGGCGGTCAGTTGCGCCGTGAAGTCCTGCGGTGGAAGGGTCTTGAACTGGGCGATGAAATCGCGCGTTTCTGCCGAGATCATCTCGTAAAAGCGCTTCGAGAACGCCGAATAGCCACGGGTCCGCCGCCACCACGACCGCCACCAGCCGTCCTTGAAATCGAGGATGATCGTCTGGGCCAATGCCACCGGAGCCGGGGCTTCGGGGGGTTCGGGCAGCGCAAGCTCGATCCCTTCGACCGCCTCTCCGAAAGAGGTGTACAAAAGCTCGGCGATGTCCTGAACCGCTGCCTTGTAACGCGCGTTTGCCGTCGTGGTCGCATGGGCGGCATAGACCGAGTAGGCCGATTTCAACAGGATACGCAGACCGCTCGGATCATATTCCCAGACTTCCTTCTCGCCGTTTTCCTCGAGATGCTTGACGAGGGAATGCGTGGCGCGTTCCAGAAAGCTGACATGGGCACGCTCGGCGCGGCTTTGATAGCTGAGCGCGTTTGCGGCAAGGTCCGTGGCAAGCGCGGTCATATGGGTTGCGGTCAGCTCTTCCAGATTGCGCAGGACCGTGGGCAGATCAACGGTCTCGCTGGCTGCAGCGCCGGACACGCGCACGGTGTTGGCGGCCTGCAGGCTGCCCGCGATGGTCAACGCTGCGCTTGCGATCTTGCGCAGATGGGCAGTGCCAAGGGACGACACGATGTGTTCGGCCACGGCGCGGTTGAGCTTGGGCAACCCCGAAAGCTGCCACACCATTTCGGTTGGCGTCAGCGCCAGATCCTTGTCAGGTATCGCCACTTCTGCCCAGTTGACCAGGGCTGCCGCACTGACCGGCGAGATGTCGTCGATGCCCTCGGACAAGACCTTGTTGGCCCAGTAAGCGCTGCCAAAAATGATCTCGGCATCAGCAGGACCCAGATGTCTTGCCAGCGTGGCGCGGATGCTCTGTTCGATCTCGACGACCTGCACGGCCGGGTTCTGCAATTCGTCGACCCGGTTCACGAAGATGATGACGTCACGCGACTTGAGGTTCGAGATCAGGCGGATGAGGCCCATATCCGTTGAGGTCAGCGCCTGATGCGCCGACAGCACTACCACACAGACCCGGCTGTCGCGAACGGCACCGATCGTCACCTGCTCGCGCATCAGGAAGGTGTCGTTCACGCCGGGGGTGTCGCGCACGCACATCTGGAAGGGGATGTTGCGGCAATGCAGGTAAAGATCGGCCGACCGGGTGATGTCGGCGAACCAGCCCTGCTTGCCGCCGTCCTCGGCCTCAGCATCGCTCAGGAAATCGTCGCCAAGGCAGATGTAACGCTCCAGCAGATTGCGGTCGAAATAGCCGTATTCGTGTTCCTGACCCAGCAGCAGCTCGAACTTCTTGCCCAGACGCTTGCGGGATTTTTCCCGCATCGCTTCGATCTGCTGGCGGATCTTCTCCATCTCTCCGCCCGAATCCGCACGCTGGGCCAGCTCACCCAGACGCCCGCCCTTGCTGAGCAGGCGGTCCCACTCGTCCTCTTTCATCAGTTGGAACCGCGCCCCAACCTCTCTGCGGTCCGGCCCGGGCATCAGATGCAGCGCCGTCACGACCGAGGTCCACGGGTTCACGTCAGACGGCAGCAGGTCCGACCAGCCGGCAAGGGCATTGACCAGCGTCGTCTTGCCGGATTTCACCTGACCGAGGATGGTAATGGCAGGCTCGAACGCATTCAGGTCGTGCTGCAATTTGGCAAGCGACTGCGACGCCGCTTCACCGGCGACCCGGCGCAGGGCTGACAGCGTGGCATCAAGACATTTGGATTGCGCGGCAAATTCGACCAGAGGCTCCATTCCGAGGTTCAGGAAATCCTGCGGAGCGATGGTTTCGGGGTCTTGCGGCCCGATGTTTTGTGGCACGAAGTTCATGGGATGCGCCTCCGCAGGGCTTGTTTCGAGGTCATTTGGCAACCCTTTCCGACATTTCTTTCTTGAGCTGCAAAAGAACCGTCATCGAGTCTTCGGCGGCACTTTCGCCGCGTTCAAGTCGCAGCAGCATGATCATCTGCTCTCCTTCGACGGCGTCCTCTCTGAGGTCCGCAAGGTCGTCAGAGCGATCATCGGCCAGCGACAGCAACTGGACCAGTTCCTCGGCCGTTTTGCTGCAGCGCTCAAGAATGCGTTCGGTAACCGCACTGCCGGCCTTGTCCGATGTCGCCATCAGCTCATCCGCACAGTCCCGCAAAACCTCCAGCGCCGCTTCGATCACCGCTTCGCTGCCGGACAGACCGTCCGTGCCCAGCGGTTGCGGGATCTCAGCGGCAACCGGACGAGCGGGAGCAGGGACCGCAGCCAAAGGCTCGGCCACGATGATGTCCGGCTCTGCGGTCGGGTCAGGAAGTGCTACCTTGTAGCGCTGCAACAGCATGTAGGCATGATCAAGGTCCGCCGTCTTGGCCTGATCAACCTGCTGCCGGATGCCATCAAAGAACGCCTTGCCGCCGCTCGACTTCCAAAGTTGGTCATCCTGGCCACCTTCAATTCGTCTCGCGGCTGCGGCCTGCAGCGTTGCAACCGGATAGAGGCAAAGGAATTCGTCGGCAACGATGGGTTGCAGCTGGCCAATCCGGTCCGCCAACTCCCCGCGCATGTACAACCGGTCGGCCCGGGTCAGCGCAAGAAAGCTGTGATCCTTCAGATGCTCGGGAGCGCGGGACCAAAGCGCGCGCTCGCGGTCATCAAACTGCTGCGTGCACCAGATCGCGATGTCGGACCGGTCGGCCATCCAGTCGAGCATCTGGCGCTGACCCGCTCCGGACGGCGACAGGCCGATTTCGGCAAAGCTCCATTCTTTCAGACGCTGGTCGGGCAGTTGAATGCTGACCCGCATCGTCTCGGGCGGCAAGCGGGCCGGATCCACCATACCGTCGCTGATCGCGATCGTCCCGTCCAGCAGAGTGATCTGAAAACGCGGCATATCGCCAAAGCTCAATTCGACGGCCGAAAGGCCGCCGAGGTCTGGCATCAGGTTTGCGCCAAGCAGCATGTTGACAAGACTGGTCTTGCCGGCGCCAGTCAGGCCGACCACCGCGATCCGGGTCGGCTGGTGCAGCTGGTTCATCAACCGCTGGCCAAGCTTGCGGCCCTCCGGCGGCAATGCCCCGGCTTCCAGTGCCCGGTGCAGTCGGATCATTACCTGGTCCAAAGCGGCCATAGTGGTCAACCTTCACTTTCCAAGGAGTAGCTGCGGGACACGAGATTTCCCTTGCGGGCGACGTGCAAATGGATGGTCGTGCGCTTTACCAGTGTCGGATGGGGTGCCACCATGTCCGCA
>JANMCI010000209.1:0-6725 GCA_031361245.1 Rhodobacterales bacterium | reverse complement strand
CAATGACCGGCTGTTCGGTGAGGCCGGTAACGATGCGCTGTGGGGGTTTGAGACCGAGGCAGGCTGGGGCGGCGGCAATGACCGGCTTTACGGCGGCATCGGCCGCGACACGCTGACGGGCGGGGCCAATGACGATCAGCTGTACGGCGGCCAGGGCCGCGACCTGCTGGACGGGCGCGCGTCCGATGACATCCTGCATGGCGGTGCCGGGGCGGACAGCCTTTACGGTGGTGCGGCGGACGGGTCGTGGGGCGATCAGCTGATGTATGGCGACGGCGGCACCGATCTGCTGAGCGGCGGTCAGGGCAGCGACCAGCTTTTTGGCGGGGCGCTGAATGACACGCTGGACGGCGGCGCGGGTTGGGACACGCTGGATGGCGGGGACGGCGATGACGTGCTTTATGGCGGCGGGACCGGTGCCACGGTCGAGTATTTCACCGGCGGGGCCGGGGCGGACCGCTTTGTGATTCTGGCGGCCGATGGCGGCGCGCAGATGTACCTGACGGATTTCACCCGAGGGCAGGACAAGATCGACCTGAGCGACCGGGGGGTGGACTTTGGCGATGTCGTCAAGTCGGGCGACTGGCTGCAGGTCGGCACGCTGTGGATCAACACCACGGTGACGGCGCAGATCTCGGCCAGCGATTTCGTGTTCTGAGGGCATGGTGCGCTGAAGCGCACCCTACGGTGCCCCTTGCCGATGGACCTGTCTGTCGGCCATAGTCGCGCATCGTTTTCAGACAGGGAGTTCACATAATGAAGATCGCTGGTGCAATTGCTGGCCTGACACTCTTGGCCGGAACCGCCGCTCTGGCGCAGGACCTGCCGGACCTTGGGGGCCGCGAAATTGTCATCGTTACGGAAAACGCCTATCCGCCGTTGCAGTTTCTGGACAAGTCCGGGACGCAGGTCGGCTGGGAATATGACGCGATGGCCGAGATGGCCAAGCGGATGAATTTCACGATCAAATACGAAAACATCTCATGGGATGCGATGATCCCGGCGGTGTCGGAAGGTCAGTTCGACATGGGCATGACCGGGATCACCATCAAGGATGACCGCCGCGAGAAGGTCGATTTCTCGGACAGCTACATGACCAGCCAGATGGTGATGATGGTGCGCGGCGATGAAGCACGGTTTGCCGACAAGGCCGGCTTTGCGGCCAATGCCGAATTGCTGATGGCGGCACAGCCGGGCACCACGCCGTTCTATGTCGGCGTCTATGAGGTGCTGGACGGTGACGAGGCCAACCCGCGGATCAAGCTGTTCGAAACCTTTGGCGCGACGGTCGAGGCGCTGAAAGCGGGCGATGTCGATCTGGTGCTGACCGATGGCACGGCGGGTGCGGGCTATGTCGAGGCGTCGAATGGCGGCCTCAAGATCGTGGGCGAGAAGCTGGGGACCGAGGATTTCGGGTTCATCTTCCCCAAGGGGTCGGATCTGGTCGCGCCGATCAACGCGGGGATTGCGGCGCTGAAGGCGGATGGCACGCTGGACGCGCTGAACAAGCGGTGGTTCCTGGACTACAAGATGGGGTCCTGAGGGCCCGGCGGCCCCGGGCGCGGGTCCGGGGCCATGCTCCATGAAGAATGACCCCAAAGACGATTTTCCATGGTGGTTGATCCTGCTGGTCGGGATCGGCATCTGGCTGTTTTACGAGGTCTGGGCAAACCAGATCTATGCCGACGTGCTGGCGACGCTGGCCCGCGGGATCTGGATCACGGTGGCGGTGACGCTGGTCGCCTATGTCTCGGCCTGTCTGATCGGCCTTGGGCTGGCGGTGGCAGGGCTGTCACGCTGGCAGGTGCTGCGGCAGGGCGCGCGGTTCTATATCGAGGTGATGCGGGGGGTGCCGATCATCGTGCTGCTGCTTTATGTGGCCTTTGCGGCCGCGCCGGCGCTGGTGATGGCGGTGAATTTCGTGCTGGAGGCAGTCGGGATCGAGCCGTGGAAGACCCGCGATTTCCCGCTGATCGCACGGGCGGTGATTGCGCTGACGCTGGCCTATTCGGCCTTTCTGGCCGAGATCTTTCGCGCCGGGTTGTTGTCGGTGGAAAAGGGCCAGATCGAGGCGGCCAAGGCGCTGGGGTTGAATGGGTGGCAGCGGTTCCGGCTGGTGGTGTTTCCGCAGGCGTTCCGGGTCATCTTGCCGCCACTGGGCAATGATTTCGTGGCGATGGTGAAGGACAGCTCGCTGGTGTCGGTTCTGGGGGTCAGCGACATCACGCAATTGGGCAAGGTGACGGCGGCCGGAAATTTCCGCTATTTCGAGACCTATAATGTGGTGGCGCTGGTCTATCTGACGATGACGATCGGGTTAAGTCTGGTGCTGCGGCGCGTCGAGGCGCGGCTGAGGCGGCGCGAGGAGTGAAGCCGGACCTGGGGGCCAGCCCCCAGACCTCCGGGATATTTGTGGACAGATAATGAGGGTGAGATGAGCAATCCGTTGTTGGGCGACTGGACCGGGCCGTTTGAATTGCCGCCGTTTGCGGCGATCCGGGATGAGGATTTCGCGCCGGCCTTCGAGGCGGCGCTGGCGGAGGCGCGGGCCAATGTGACGGCGATTGCGGGTCAGGCGGAGCTTGCGACCTTTGCCAACACGGTCGAGGCGCTGGAGATGGCGGAGCGCACTCTGTCCCGGGTGGCGGGGGTGTTTTACAACGTGGTGGGGGCCGACAGCAATGAGGCGCGGGAGGCATTGCAGAGCGATCTGGCGCCGAAATTGAGCGATTTCGCTTCGGAAATCACCAACAACAAGGGGTTGTTCGCGCGGATCGAGGCGTTATGGCAGGAGCGGGAGGCGCTGGGGCTGGAGGCGGAGCAGCGCCGTGTGCTGGAGTTGTACCGGCGGATGTTCGTGCGGTCGGGGGCGCAGCTGGAGGGGGCGGCGGCGGCGCGGCTGACGGAGGTCAAGTCGCGGCTGGCGGTCTTGGGGACGAAGTTCAGCCAGAACCTGCTGGCGGACGAGCGCGAGTGGTTCATGGAGTTGAGCGAGGGCGATCTGGCGGGATTGCCGGAGTTCGTTGTCGCCGCGGCACGGGCGGCGGGGGAGGAGAAGGGAACGGGACCGGTGGTGACGCTGAGCCGGTCGCTGATCGTGCCGTTCCTGCAGTTTTCCCCAAGGCGGACGCTGCGCGAGAGGGCCTATGAGGCCTGGGTCGCGCGCGGGGCCAATGGGGGGGCGACGGACAACCGGGGGATTGCGGCGGAGATCTTGAAGCTGCGCGAGGAGCGGGCGAAGCTGCTGGGTTATGGCAGTTTTGCGGACTACCGGTTGGAGCCGGAGATGGCCAAGACGCCGGAGGCGGTGCGGGGTCTGCTGATGCGGGTGTGGGAGCCTGCCAAGCGCAAGGCGCTGGGGGATGCGGCGGTGTTGGAGGCGATGCTGCGCGCGGATGGCATTCAGGGGCCGCTGGAGCCGTGGGATTGGCGGTATTATTCGGAGAAGCGGCGCCGCGCCGAGCATGATCTGGATGAGACGCTGCTGAAACCCTACCTTGGCCTTGAGGCGATGCTGGGGGCGATGTTTGACTGTTCGACGCGGCTTTTCGGGTTGGAATTCCGCGAGTTTCAGGTGCCGCTTTATCACCCCGATGCGCGGGCGTGGGAGGTGACGCGGGGCGGCAAGCATGTCGCGGTGTTCATTGGCGACTACTTTGCCCGGGGGTCCAAACGGTCGGGCGCGTGGTGTTCGGACATCCGGGCGCAACGGCGGCTGGGGGGTGACCAAGCACCGGTCGTCGTCAACGTCTGCAACTTTGCCAAGGGCGATCCGGCGCTGTTGTCTTATGACGATGCGCGGACGCTGTTTCACGAATTCGGCCATGCGCTGCACCAGATGCTGTCGAATGTGACCTATGGCATGATCTCGGGCACCAACGTCGCTCTGGATTTCGTCGAGTTGCCAAGCCAGCTTTATGAGCACTGGATGGAGGTGCCGGAAGTGCTGGAGAAACATGCGCTGCATGTCGACACCGGCGCGCCGATGCCGGCGGACATGCTGAAGCGGCTTTTGGCGGCGGGGACCTATGATCAGGGCTTTGCGACGGTGGAATATGTAAGCTCTGCTCTGGTCGATCTGGCGTTCCATGAAGGGGCGGCACCGGCGGATCCGATGCAGAAGCAGGCGGAGGTGCTGGAAGGTCTGGGGATGCCGCGGGCCATTAGGATGCGGCACGCGACGCCGCATTTCGCCCATGTGTTTTCGGGCGATCATTATTCCAGTGGCTATTACAGCTATATGTGGTCCGAGGTGATGGATGCGGACGCCTTTGCGGCCTTTGAGGAGGCGGGGAACCCCTTTGACCCCGAGGTGGCGGCGCGGCTGGAGAAATACGTGCTGTCGGCGGGCGGGTCGGAGGAGGCGGATGTGCTTTACACCAAGTTCCGCGGACGGATGCCGGGGGTGGAGCCGATGCTGAAGGGCCGGGGGTTGCTGGAGACGGTGTGACATGGTCACGGCACGGATGATCACCGATATCGAGGATTTCTTTACCATCGGATGCGGGCGCTGCGACCGATGGAAGACGCCGCAATGTTCGAGCCAGATCTGGAAGCCGGGCCTTTTGGCGCTGCGGCGGATCTGTCTGGACATGGGGTTGGAAGAGCATGTGAAGTGGGCGCATCCCTGTTACATGCATGCCGGGCGGAACATCTGTCTGATCGGGGCCTTGCAGGGGGATTTCCGGCTGAATTTCTTTAACGCTGCGCTGATGAAGGACCCCGAAGGGATCATGTCGAAGCAGGGGCCGAACACCCAGAACCCGGATTCGGTTCTGTTCACCGATGTGGCCCAGGTGGCGGAGCGGGAGGCGATCCTGCGGGCCTATATCGCCGAGGCGAAGGGCTATGCCGAGGCGGGGATCGTGGCTGAGAAGGTCGCGGCGGAGATCGAGTTGCCCGAGGAGTTGATCGAGGCGATGGATGGTGACCCGGAACTGGCGGAGGCGTTTCATGCGCTGACACCGGGGCGGCAGCGCAGTTACGTGATTGCGTTGAGCGGGGCCAAGGCGAGCGCGACCAAGGTGGCGCGGATCGAGAAGTTGCGGCCCAAGATTTTGGCGGGCAAGGGGGCGAACGAATATTGAGAGACGGTGCGCGCATCACGCACCCTACTCATGATCTTCAGCGAAGGTGGCTCGGGGCCTGGCCGAACCTTTGGCGGAAGGCGCGGCTGAGGGTCGAGGGGCTGGAGAAGCCGGTCCGCAGCGCCACTTCGGACATGGGGTGCCTTGTGTCGGTGATCATGCGGCGGGCGGCGGCGAGGCGCAGGTCGAGCGCATAGGCGGCGGGGGTGAGGCCGAGGTTGTGGCGGAACAGCGTCTCCAGTCTGCGCGCCGACAGGCCGGCGCGGGCGGCGAGGTGGGCGACGGGTTCGGGGGCGTCCAGTGTCGCCTCCATCCGCGCAAGGGTTTGGGCCACGCGGGGGTCAAGGCGTTTGTCGGGTTTGGTGGCCATGATCTGGGGGTCCGAGCCTTCGCGGGCGGTGGTGATGAAGCTGGCCGCGACCTGCAACGCCGTGGCCGTGCCGTGGCGGGCGCGGATCAGGTGCAGCATCAGGTCAGCGGCGGGGGCAGCGCCACCTGCGGTAAAGCGGTTGCGGTCAATCACGTAGCGGTCGGGGACGACCTCGACGGCGGGGTGGGCGGCGGCGAGGTCCTCAAGGTCTTCCCAATGGACGGTGGCCTTGTGGCTGTTCAGAAGGCCCGCCCGCGCGAGGACCCAGGCCCCGGCGTCGATGCCGCCGATCGCGGTGAAGCGGGGGGCCATGCGCGAGAGGTCGCGGATCAGCGGGGCGGTGGCAACCTCGGACTGGCGGAAGCCTGCGATGACGACAAGGGCGTCGGCGCCTTCGGCGGCAGAGAGCGGCCCGGAGGAGGGCAGCTCGATCCCGCAGGTCAGCGGGACGGGGGCGCCATCGGGCGAGGTGATGCGCCAGCGGAACGCCTCATGCCCGAGGTGACGGTTGGCAGAGCGGAGGGGGTCGAGGACCGAGGCGACCTCGAGGATCGAGGCTTGGGGCAGAACGAGAGCGGCGAGGGTCAGCGGACCTTGCGCGGGGGCGAAGATTGTTGCGGTTTTTGCCATGCGGATTTCGTAAATCGTCAAGCGCCGCGCCGCAAGGGCGTTATGGTATGGGCAAAATGGAGGAACGCGCATGCCCTTGGCCATGAACCGTGAAGTTTTCATCACCTGTGCCGTGACCGGGTCAGGCGGCACTCAGGACCGCAGCCCGCATGTTCCGCGCTCGCCCGAGCAGATCGCCAGATCGGCGATTGATGCGGCCAAGGCCGGGGCGGCGGTGGTGCATTGCCACGTGCGCGACCCCGAGACGGGCAAGCCGTCGCGCGATCCGGGCATGTTCCGCGAGGTGACCGAGCGTATTCGCGACTCTGGCACCGATGTCGTCCTGAACCTGACGGCGGGGATGGGCGGCGATCTGCTGTTCGACGGCACCGAGAAGATGAACGAGATGGGGGCCAGGTCCGATATGGCAGGGGCGACCGAGCGGGTGGCCCATGTGGTCGAATGCCGGCCCGAGATCTGCACGCTGGACTGCGGCACGATGAATTTCAACGAGGCCGATTATGTGATGGTCAACACGCCCGGTCTGCTGCGCGACATGGCCAGGCGGATGGTGGCAAGCGGCACGCGGATCGAGATCGAGGCGTTTGACACCGGGCATCTGTGGCTGGCCAAGCAGTTGGCAAGCGAAGGGATCATCC
>JANMCI010000188.1:0-11950 GCA_031361245.1 Rhodobacterales bacterium | reverse complement strand
CGCCTCGATGCTGATCAGCCGCGAGGGGCGGGCGGTTTACATCAACGACCTTGAATTCGCCCTGACCGAGGCCGCGCTGGAAACCCTGTCGGTGCTGGCCGAGGCGCGGATGGATGATGAGGTGCTGACGGGCGCGCAGATCGAGGCGGTGATTTCGGGGCGCAACGAGGCGGATTGTGACGAGGCCGCCGGGGCCACTCGGATCAAGCGCCTGCGTGATACGCTGGGAAATCAGCTGGTCAGCGAATTGCTGGTCAAGACCATCGCGAGGCGCGGCTATGTGCTGGCGGTGGGCAAGGACGTCATCAAGATGATCTGAGTTGAAAAACACTCTGATGTCGCTTTTGACGACATCGTGTTTTACCTAATGATTCCAATAGGATAACGGTTTCCATTAACCCGGTGGTAAGGTTTGTCGCGGCAGGAAATCGGGCGGGCGAGGTCGCGGCGAGCCTTGCCGCGCAGACCGGGCGGGGCGTCGTCAGGACCCATTGGACGGCCGACGGCTTTCCCGACGGGGGCGGAGTGACGGTCATCGCCGCGTATCGCCACCCGCTGGACATTTCTTTTCGCGGCGCAAGCTGACGGTCACGCGGGTTGACAGATGCACCTGCGGGGGGCGTATTTGCGACAGGATGACGGCGGGGGGGCGGAATGACGCCAGAGCGCATGGCAATCGAGATGGGGCTGGATATCCCGGATTTCGACGTGACGGGCTATTACGGCGCCGACTATGGCACGATGAAGCCGTTTCACCGGGTGGGCAGTCTTCTGTTCCTGTCCGGGCATGTCGCCCAGATCGGCGCAGAAATCACCCACAAGGGGCGGCTGGGCGGGGACCTGACCACCGCGCAGGGCTATGCGGCGGCCCGGCAGACCGGGTTGAATGTGCTTGGTGGCATAAGGCAGGCGGTCGGGTCGCTGGACCGGGTGAAAGCCATCGTGCGCACCCTGAACTTTGTGGTCTGCACGCCGGACTATGAGGAGGTCCACAAGGTCTCGTCCGGCCTGAGCGATCTGTTGGTCGAGGTGTTCGGACCGGACCGGGGTCTGGGCGGGCGCGCGACCATCGGCGTGATGGCGCTGGCGGGCGGCGTCTGCTTTGAGACATGGGCCACGGTGGCGATTGCCGATTGAGCGGGCGGGCCGGTCAGGCGCTGGCGGAAGCCCCGCCAAGGAAATAGGGGTCCTCGGTCTGCCAGTAATGCAAGAGGTTGTGGCAATAGAGGTTGGGCCGACCCAGCAACTGCATCATGTGCAGATCCACCCCCAGAAGGGCCGCGGTGCGCCAGGCGTCCAGCGCCATTGCCCGGGATTCGGGGCCGGAGAGCACCTCTTCGATGCTGGCGGCGGCCGAGGACAGAACGAAGGTCACCTCAAGCGGCGAGCGGTCGGGGCTGTCCATCACCAGCGTTGCGGCAAGCCGCTTCGCATCTCCCTGCCCGGACAGCAGAAAGCTGATTGCGAATTCGCAAAGTTGGTCAATTTCGCCACCGCCCACTGACATGGGATCATTTTGCAGAGGCCCGGCAAGGCGTCACGTGTAAAGTGACTTTCCCGTGATGCGGGACCACCAAACTTGAATTTTTCAACTTGAGCGGGTGCTCAAGCCTTGTCCCGGACCTTCAGACTGTTGTTCTGACCGGGAAAAACCTCGAATCGCCCGGTTTTGCGCAGAAGGTCCGACAGCTTGGCCGAGCCATAGGAGCGGGGGTCGAAATCGGGGTGAAGCTGGGTGATGACCTGACCCAACTGGCCCAGCGAGTAGTCGTCCTGATCGGGGTCGATCTTTTTCATGGCGGCAAAGATGAGGGGGATCGCCTTGGAGGGTGCCTCCTTGGGCGGGTGCGCCTCGGGCTGGGGGGCGGTCTTGCCGGATTTCGGCTCGACCGGGGCATCGCCGCCGACGATGTTCTCGATCAGCACAAAGCGGTTGCAGACCTTGCGCAAGCTCTCGGGGGTCTTGGCTTCGCCGATGCCGATGACCTGAAGGCCATCCTCGCGGATGCGGGAGGCGAGCCGGGTGAAATCGCTGTCGGAGGAGACGAGGACGAAGCCGTCGACCTTGCCGGCGTGCAGGATGTCCATGGCGTCGATGACAAGCCCGATGTCGGAGGCGTTCTTGCCCTTGGTGTTGGCGGACTGCTGGTGCATGACAAGGCCAAGGTCGCGGGCCTGTTCCTTCCATTGCGACAGGGCCTGAGACGACCAGTCGCCATAGACGCGGCGGACGGACGGCTCGCCGAAGCTGGCGATCTCGTCAAGGATGGCGCTTGCGTTGCGGGCCGTGACGTTGTCGGCGTCGATCAGGACAGCAAGGCGGGCGATCTGGTTGGGCATGTCAGCCTCCGACTGCGGCGATGGCCGCGGCAAGTATGGGCACGGTTCTGGCGTTGAGGCCAGCAATGTTGATGCGGCTGTCGCTGACCATGTAGATGGCGTGCTTTTCGCGCAGGGTCAGCACTTGCGCTTCGCTGAGGCCGAGGCGGGAGAACATGCCGCGGTGGTGGGCGACAAAGTCGTAGCGATCCGAATTGGTGGCGCGGCGAAGCTCGTCCGCGAGGTGGGTGCGCAGGGTAAGCATGTTGAGGCGCACCTCTTCCAGTTCGGCCTTCCAGTCGGCGGTCAGGGCGGGGTCTTGCAGGATCATGGTGACAAGGCGGGCGCCGTGGTCGGGCGGGAAGGAATAGTTCTGGCGGTTCAGGAAGTTCAGATTGCCTTGGATGATGTCGCGGCGGGCCGGGTCGGTCAGGGCGAGAAGGAGGCCGGTACGCTCGCGGTAGATGCCGAAATTCTTGGAGCAGGAGGCGGCGATCAGAACCTCGGGGAAGCGGGCGGCGATCAGGCGGGTGGGGGCGGCGTCGGCGTCGAGCCCGTCGCCAAAGCCCTGATAGGCAAGGTCGATGAAGGGGATGGCCTTGCGGGATCTGAGGAGGTCGGCGACCGCGGCCCATTGGTCCAGCGTCAGATTGGCGCCGGTCGGGTTGTGGCAGCAGCCATGCAGCAGGACGACATCGCCGGGAGCGACGCGGCCAAGATCGGCCAGCAGGCCGGCAAAGTCGATGCCGCGGGTCGGGGCGTCGAAATAGCGGTATTCGGCCATCTTCATCCCCAGATAGCGGATGATCGAGGGATGGTTCGGCCAGGTCGGATTGCTGAGCCAGACGGTGGCGCCGGGCGCGGAGAGCTTGATGAGTTCGAGCGCCTGACGGATCGCTCCGGTGCCGCCCGGCGTGGCGACGGCGGCGGCGCGGTCGGTGTGGGGGGCGCCAAGGATCATCGTGGTCAGGGCGGCGGCAAAGGCCGGGTCGCCGGCGAGGGAGGTGTAGGTCTTGGTCTGCTCGGCCTCCCACAGCGTTTTCTCGGCGGCCTTCACGGCGCGCATGACCGGGGTCAGGCCGGTGGCATCCTTGTAGACGCCGACGCCGAGGTCGATCTTGGTCGGGCGCGGGTCGTCGCGGTAGAGCGCGATGAGTTGCAGGATCTTGTCTTGCGGCTGGGCGGTCAGCGATTCGAGCATTTCAACCTCTTTCAACGGGCAGGTCGTCACGGCCGCCCCATTCGGCCCACGAGCCATCATAAAGTGCGTGGTCGCGGTGGCCGAGCACTTCCAGCGCAAGGCTAAGGATCGCGGCGGTGACGCCGGAGCCGCAGGTGGTGATGGCGGGTCTGGACAGATCGACCCCGGCGGCGGCAAGGACGGCGCGCAGGGCATCGGGGGATTTCAGGGTGCCGTCGGGGTTCAGGACCTCGGTGAAGGGGACGTTGCGCGCGCCGGGGATGTGGCCGCCGCGCAGACCGGCGCGGGGTTCGGGGGCCTCGCCGCGAAAGCGCGCGGCAGAGCGGGCGTCGATGATCTGGGCGCTGTGGTCGCGGCTGGCTTGCAGGACCTGCGCGGCGGACTTCACCAGCTGCGGTTGGCGGTGCGGGGTCAGGTGAGGGGCGCGCAGGTCGGGGGGCGCATCGGTCAGGGGACGATGTTCGGCCCGCCATTTGGGCAGGCCACCGTCCAGCACGGCGCAGCGCGTCAGGCCCATCAGGCGGAAGGTCCACCAGACGCGCGCGGCAGAAAAGATGCCCGCGCCGTCATAGACCACCACTTGCTGGCCGTCGCCAATGCCAAGGCCGCGCAGGCGGGAGATGAATTTCTCGACCGGGGGGGCCATGTGGGGCAAGGGGATCGACAGATCGGCGATCTCGTCGATGTCGAAGAATCGCGCGCCGGGGATGTGGGCGGCGGCATACTCGGCCTTGGCATCGCGGTTCTGGGTCGGCAGATACCACGACGCATCCAGCACGCGCAGAGCGGGATCGGTCAGATGCTCGGCCAGCCATCCGGTGGACACCAGCGTGGTCGGATCATCCGGCAGGGCAGGGCTCATGGTGGGCTCCGGTTGCGGTTGACCTGCACTAAACCCAGACGCCGCCGCAGACAAGGCGGCGTCTGGAGTGCTTGACTTTGCGGGGCGTTCCGTCAGCAAGTGGCAAAGGAGCATTTCATCGGTGGGGCAAGTCGTGCGCGAGAGCTGGCGATATCTGGCGGCGCTGGTTGGGATTGCATTGGTCTGGGCGTTGACGTTTCCGTTCACCAAGATCGCGGTCCTTGGCGGCTATCGCACGTTCGGGATCACCTTTCTGTCCTCGTCGCTGACAATCGTGCTGCTGGCGGTCGTGGTCGGCCTGCGCGGCAGCGGGTTGCCGCTGCATTGGCCGGCGCTGTGGCGCTATGTCATGTCGGCGGCGCTGGGGACGGTCGTCTTTGCCGGCACCACCTACAAGGCGGCGGAGCATCTGCCGGCCGGGGTGATAACGGTCTGCATGGCAACCTTGCCGCTGGTGTCGTTCTTTCTGTCGCTGGCGCTGCGGATGGAGCGGGCGACGCTGGCGCGCGTTGTGGGATTGGCGCTGGGATTGACCGGGGTTCTGTTGATTGCCCTGCCCGAGACAAGCTTGCCCGACCCGGCCTCGGCCATATTCATTCCGGTGGCGATCCTGTCGGTGGTGTCCTTTGCAGTTGAGGGGATCGTCTTGGGCAGATACGGGCGGGGCGGGTTGGACCCCTTGCAGTTGTTGCTGGGATCGGCGGTCGTGGCGGTGTTGATGACGGCGCCGATTGCTTGGGCGACGGGCACGTTGCGCCTGCCGCAGGGGGCGTTTGGCGCGGCGGAATGGGCGATTGTCGGGTCAGCCGTCGCCAATACCGCCGCCTATGCCGGCTATTTCTGGATCGTGGGGCGGGCTGGTCCGGTCTTTGCCGCACAGACGTCCTATCTGGTGACAGGGTTTGGCGTGGTCTGGTCGATGCTGCTGCTGGGCGAGACCTATTCGTCATGGATCTGGGCGGGACTTGTGGTGATCCTGTCGGGAATGGCGCTGGTGCTGCCGAAACCACGACTGTCGACTTTGCCGCAGGTTGCGGGCTGACGGCTTTGCCGGTGCCGTTCGCTTCGGGTCAAGGGCGGGCGCGATCCCCTGCGCCCGCCCTTGACCGAAGAAATCAGGCCTTGTTCATCATGCCTTTGATCACGCCGGCGATCACCATCAGCACGCCGCCACCGGCACCGCCTGAAACGACCGAGGACAGGATCGTGCCCATGTCTAGGCCGGTCGCCGCATCGGCAGCAGCCGGAGCGGCGCTGCCCATCATGGCCAGAAGCTGGCCGCCAATGCCGCCGCCAAGGATGCCGGCAATGGAATTGCCCAGCATCCCCAGACTTTGGTTCTTCAGAAGTCCGCCGGCGACATTGCCGCCGATCAGGCCAGCAACCAGCTGGATAATAATTGGCATCATAGTGACACTCTCCCTCTAAACCCGGTTTTCCGGGCCACAAGCCAGGACCGTCCGACATCCTCGGGTCTTATGGCAGGGGAAATTTTGCGAAATTGTTTCTATTCTGGCAACGATTTTGCCGCAATTAGCGAATTGCCCACGAATTGGTGACAGATTCGTCGCGGTATCGCGCGCCTGCTCGGGCAGAATAACCCGCACCCAAGCGCTATTCGCGGTGGCCGTGTTTCAGGATGCGGGCCTGCTGGATGCCCCAGTCCCGCTTGGCCGAGGTTTCGCGCTTGTCGCCCAGCTTTTTGCCCTTGGCGACGCCAAGCTTGAGTTTCACCATGCCCTTTTCGTTGAAATAGAGCTTGATCGGCACAAGGGTCATCCCCTCTCGGCCCACGGCGTTCCACAGGCGGGACAGCTCTTTCTTGTTCACGAGGAGCTTGCGGCGGCGGCGTTCCTCATGCGGGAAAAGCTTGGCTTGCTGATAGGGCGCGATGTAGGAATTGATCAGCCACAACTCGCCCCCCTCGACCGAGGCGTAGCTTTCGGCGATGTTGGAGCCACCTTGGCGCAGCGACTTGACCTCGGACCCGAAGAGCATGATCCCGGCCTCAAGGTCGGATTCGATATAGTAATCGAACCGCGCGCGGCGGTTTTCTGCAATGAGTTTGGAATTGGGATCGGACTTTTCTGCCATGACCTGCCCGAGATAAGGGCAGGGGCGGGATAAGTCCAGAAGGGGGGGCGGGTGTTCATTCAGATAGCTGTCGGGACGGGGTTGCTGGTGGTCAACATCACGTTGGCGGCAGTGGCGGCGATGGTGCTGGAGGTGATCTTTCAGCGGTTCCATCCGTGGCTTTTGCGCGAGCCGCATCGCCCCAAACTGGTGCTGCTGATCGCAGGTGTCTCGCTTTGGGTGCTGGGGGTGGTGACGGCGGGGGTCTGGGTCTGGGCGCTGGCGCTGGTGGAACTGGGCGCCTTTGCCACGCTGGAGGAGGCAGTCCATTTCTCGCTGGTCGCCTTTACCACGCTGGGTCTGGGCGATGTGATCCCGGCCAAGGAGTGGCGGCTTTTGGCCGGGATGGAGGCGGCGAACGGCTTTCTGAACTTTGGCCTGCTGACCGCGCTGTTGATCGAGGCGTTGCGGCAGATCCGGCTGCGTCAGGTCGAGCATCGGCGCGAGCGCGGCGACTAAAGCGTGTCAGGTTTGGATGGAATCGAAAATCGCTGCCTCTCGCATTCGCTCGAACGCGCTTTTCGATAAAGAAGCTTCAATCAAAACCGGACACGCTCTAGACTGCAAGGCGGTCCGCGCGGCGGGTGAGGAAGGCCCGCGCCGAGACGGCATCGAGACGGGGGAAAAAGCTGTTGTCGGGATAGCGCCCGGCGCCGTCGACCACGCTGGGGCAATGCAGCAGCACGCCGGAATTGGCGAAGATGACCTCTTCGTCGGCGAAAAGCGGGGTGATGACCTCGACCTGCAGATCGGGCTGTTCGCGGTGGATCAGCGGGTCCGAGGTCAGGGCAAGGGCGGGGACCAGAAGGTAGGGGGCGGCATGGGCGTCGCAGCCCAAGGTGTCGATCAGCAAGTGCTGGCCGGGTACCAGCATCAGATCGCTGCAGCAGTCATGAAGCCCGCCGGGGACATGGATCAGCGAGGTCTCCGCCTCGGGGGGCAGGGTGCGGCGGTCAAGGGCGAGGATGCGGGTCAGACCGCCGTCGAGCGTGTGGACCCGGGTGCCGATGCGCAGGGTCTCGACCGGCATCCAGCCTGTTTCCGTTTCGACCAGCGTTCCGGCCACAATTCCGCCAATAACCGGGGCGGGCAGAACGGCAAGGGGGCGCGGCGTGATCAGGGCAAAGGCTGTGGTCAGCTTGGTAAAATCATTCATGAACATGGGCTTATCCTCCGGGTTAACATATGTGGCGGCCGATCTGGCCATGTGCCCAATCCACACCTGAATTTCGCCATTTTTTCGACGCGCGCGCGACTTGGTTGCGGCACTGTTTCGATCGGATTTGCAATTGTTCGGAAATCGCGCGGGAATGCACCGGGCGGCACCATGATTAGCGATTTGTTAAGCAACAATGCCAATGCACGCGGGGTGGCTGCCTTGTGATTCGGGGCGGATTCATTTTCGAGGCGGCGGCGGGGCAGAACCCCACCCTACCTGCGGGTCAGCAGAACGACGCCGCAGGCCACGATGAGGGCGGACCCGGCCAGTGTGGCGGTGTCCGGTCGCTCGCCAAAGACGGCGACGCCGATGCCGAGGGCGAAGAGAAGGCGCGTGTAGCGGAAGGGCGTGACCACCGCGACCTCGCCCAGGCGCATGGCCTGGGTCAGGGCGGCATAGGCGAGGATGCCGAAGATCGCGCCCCCGGAAAGCTGGGCAAGGGTGGCGGTGTCGGGCAGGCGCGCGCCGCCGCTGACGGCAAGCAGGATCAGGCCGGACAGGGTCAGCACCAGAAAACCGGCGACACCAAGCTGCGCGTTGGACAGGGCGGGCGGGGCTGCTCGGGTGGCCAGATCGCGCCCGGCAAAGCCGACCATGGCCACGAGGGCCAGAAGGGACAGCGCCGAAAACCCCTCGACCCCCGGGCGGACGATGATCAGCACGCCGACAAAACCGGCAAGGATGAGGAGCCAACGCCAGAGCCCGACCTTTTCGCCAAAGAGGAGCGCCGCGCCCAGCACTACGACAAGCGGCGTGGCCTGCAGGATGGCGGAGGCGACCGAGATCGGCGTCAGGACAACGGCGAGTGCATAAAAGAGCCGCCCGACGATTTCAAACCCCGAGCGCAACGCCATGGTGCGCGACAGCAGGGCGCGAGGCAGGGCAGCCTCGCCCGCCGCCTGAGCGGTGACGGCAAAGACCAGGGTTCCGGCCAGCCCCATCAGGGTGAGAACCTCACCGAGGGGAATGGACCGGCTGGCGGCTTTGAGAAACATGTCCTCGGCCGCAAAGCCGGCCATCGCGGCCACCATGAAGAGGCTGCCGCGCAGATTTGGGGTCATTGGGGCTTCATTCGGGCCGGAATGCCCTCGCCGGAGGGATCAGGTGGCAAGGCCGGGAGCCTCCGGCGGGAGTATTTGGAAAGGTGCAAATTGCAGGTCAGATGATGCCCGCGTGCTGCATCGCGGCCTTGATCCGGGCCTTGGTGCCGTCGGTCAGGGTGACGAGGGGGAGGCGGACCTCTTCTGTGCACAGGCCAAGGAGCGACAGACCGTATTTCGCGCCGGCGAGGCCGGGCTCGATGAAGATGGCCTCGTGGAGCGGCATCAGGCGGTCCTGATAGTCGAGTGCCTTGGCGTAGTCGCCGGCGAGGGTGGCGGACTGGAACGCGGCGCAGAGGCGGGGGGCGACGTTGGCCGTAACGGAAATGCACCCCGTCCCGCCATGGGCGTTGAAGCCGAGGGCGGTGGCGTCCTCGCCGGAGAGCTGGATGAAGTCGGGGCCACAGGAGGCGCGCTGCATCGAGACGCGTTCGATCTTGCCGGTCGCGTCCTTGACCCCGATGATGCGGGGCAGAGCGGCGAGCTTGCCCATGGTGTCGGGCATCATGTCCACGACCGAGCGGCCGGGGATGTTGTAGATGATGATCGGCAGTTTGCAGCAGTCGTGCAACGCCGTGTAATGCGCGATCATGCCGGCCTGGGTCGGCTTGTTGTAATAGGGCGTCACCACAAGGGCGGCATCGGCGCCGACCTTTTCGGCGTGGCGGATCAGGTCGATCCCCTCGACCGTGTTGTTGGACCCGGCGCCTGCGATGACGGGCACGCGGCCCGCGGCAATCCGCACGACCTCTTCGACCACGCGGCGATGTTCCTCATGGCTGAGGGTCGGGCTTTCGCCGGTGGTGCCGACGGGCACGAGGCCGCTTGAACCTTCGGCGATCTGCCACTCGACGAGTTTCTTCAGCGCCACCAGATCCAGCTCGCCGTTCTTGAACGGCGTTACCAATGCGGGAATGGACCCTTTGATCATGGCAGCTCTCCTCTTCATGCAAGGGGGCAGCGTGCCCCCTCTTCGCCCGCGCTTCTAACGAGCCTTGGGGGCTTTGCCAAGCATGGGCAAGGCGGTGCCGATCACGTCGTTATGGCTTGTGACCCGCAGGCAGGTGAGGCAGATTCACGCCATGACCCGATTTGCCCGAATTCCCCTTCGCCTCGCCCGGATCTGGGCGCTTGTCCTGTCGCTGATCGTCGCCGGTGCCGTGCCGGATATCGCGGCGGCGGGAGAGGCGCAGGAAATCGCGGCGCTGAATGCCGCGATGAAGGCGGTGGACAAGCAGGATTGGGAGGGGGCGCGGGTGGCGGCCATGGCGGCGGGGCCGCTTGGCACCGATGTCGTGGAATGGAGCCGCCTCAGGGCCGGGGACGGCTATCTGGGCGATTACGAGGCGTTCATCGCGCGGCGCCCCGATTGGCCCGGCCTGCCCTTTTTGAAGGAAAAGGGCGAGACAGCGGTGGCGCGGTCGGATGACCCGCGCCGGGTGATCGCCTATTTCGGCACCGATCTGCCGCGCAGCGGGACGGGCTCTTTGGCGCTGGCGCGGGCCTATGTCGCGATCGGGCGCAGCGCGGATGCCGAGGCGGAGGCGATGCGCGGCTGGGCGGCGCTGAAGTTCAGCGCCGCCGAGCAGGCCGAGATGCTGGAGCGCTTTGGCCCCGCCGTGAAGGTCGTCCATGAGGTGCGGCTGGACCGCATTCTGTGGGCGGGCGACCGGGCGGGCGAGGCGGAGCGGATGTTGCCACTGGTGTCCAAGGCATGGGTGGCATTGGCTCGGGCGCGTCTGGCGCTCAGGGCCGACATGGACGGGGTGACGGCGCTGGTTGCCGCGGTGCCCGTCGGGTTGAAGGACGATGCCGGACTGGCCTTCGAGCGCTTCCTTTACCGGATGCGTCAGGACAATTACGCCGACGCGGCGGTGCTGATCATCGAGCGGTCAAGTTCGGCCGCGCGGCTGGGCGATCCTGAGGTCTGGGCCGAAAAGCGCGCCAGCCTGACGCGCTGGCTGATGCGCAACGGGGCGGCGGAGCAGGCTTACCGGGTTGCCGCGTCGCATCAGTTGAGCGACGGCACGGATTATGCCGATCTGGAGTTTCTGGCGGGCTATGTGGCGCTGCGCAAGTTGGGGGATCCGGCGCGGGCGCTGACGCATTTCGGGCGGTTGCAGGCCGCCACCGCCACGCCGATTTCGCTGTCGCGGGCGTGGTACTGGACGGGGCGCGCCCAGTCGGCGGCGGGGGACAAGACGGCTGCCAAGGCGTCCTATGGCAAGGCGGCGGCGTATCAGACGGCGTATTACGGGCTGCTTGCGGCCGAGCGGCTGGGGCTGAACCTTGACCCCGATGTGATCGCCAACAAGCGGCCGGCGGGCGATTGGAAAGCCGCGTCCTTTGTCGGATC
The DNA here is from genome assembly GCA_031361245.1 of Rhodobacterales bacterium. GTDB lineage: Bacteria > Pseudomonadota > Alphaproteobacteria > Rhodobacterales > Rhodobacteraceae > Stagnihabitans. The sequence continues at coordinate 760 of JANMCI010000188.1, read as the reverse complement.
ATCGGTGTTTGAGGCCGCACGCCAGCTTTACAAGGCGGATCAGTATGCGCTGTCGGCGCGGTTCATGCTGCATCTGGGCGAGGGGCTGTCGGACAAGGACTACGAGCTTCTGGCCGATTATGCGATGCAGGCCGGGCAGTACCGCACCGCGGTGCTGATTGCCAAGGCCGCGACCGAGCGCAATCTGGTCCTTGCCCGACCCTATTTCCCGACGCCCGACATGGTGCCGGATGGGCTGGCCGTCAGCCGGGCGCTGGCGTTGTCCATCGCCCGGCGGGAAAGCGAGTTCGACCCCAAGGCGCGCAGCAGTGCCGGGGCGCTGGGGCTGATGCAGGTGCTGCCCGAGACGGCGAAGAAGGTTGCGGACGATCTGGGGCTGGACTTTTCGGCCGGCAAGCTGACCTCGGACCCGGCGTTCAACGTCAAGGTGGGGGCGGGGTATCTGCGCAAGATGGCGGATGAGTTTGGCCCCTCGGTCGCGCTGATCGCGGCGGGCTACAATGCCGGACCGCGCCGCCCGCGGGAATGGATCGCGGCCAATGGCGACCCGCGGCTGGAAAGCGTCGACATCGTCGATTGGGTCGAGGCCATCCCCTTTGCCGAAACCCGCACCTATGTGATGCGGGTGGCCGAGGGGGTGGTGATCTACCGCGCCAAGCTGAAGGGCGTGGCCGGGCCGGTCAAGATCACGGCGGAATTGACGGGACGGTAGGGTGTGCCTTCTGGCGCGCCGCGTGGCGTCCAGATCTGGACACTTTTT
>JANMCI010000176.1:0-11696 GCA_031361245.1 Rhodobacterales bacterium | reverse complement strand
CTTATTGCGGGGAGATTCGGCGGCAAATGGCGGCCTTGGATGCTGATCTCCCGCCGCTGCTCCTGCAACTGATTGACTGGTTGGAAACCAACGATCACGCCGCACGGTTTCCGCAAGGTTTGCTTGTTGCACCTCGACCGAACCGATATGGCGAACTCAACTCCTTTATCCGCTTCGAATTCCCGCAGAAGAATTTCATGGACCATTGGCTGGGAAAGTCAGGTTATGAAAGGCGCGTTATTCCATTCATCGCCTGTGCGGCGGATGGTAGTTACATCGCGCTCTGGCACACTGGCGACCTCGCGAGCGAGCAGTTCGTCTTTCTCGGCTCAGAAGGAGAGTGCTTTACCATCGCTAACAAAATCCACGACTTAATCGCACTTGTAACAATGGGGTATCACGAGATTTTCGGGCGTCACACATTATCGTTGTCTCCAAAGGAAGCATGGGAGTTGGACGGAGACGAGGAGCCTTGGTCAGAGCCGGCGGGTCTTTCGAACCTGATGGCGTGGGCGCGACGAGAAGCAGGTATCTCTTACCCCACCAAAGGTTCCGACATCCTTCCATTCACGCCGGAACATGACCCCTTTGTCGCCTTCGTGAATTCCATCGTCGATGAATGAGGGTCCGTTTTGTCCGCACAGCGGTCAGTCGGCTGGAGCGGAGTATCTTCGGCTGCCCACACGACGGTCGCCATGGTTTGCCCGCAAGCGGCCACTCTCGCGGGGGGCAAACCTTGCCAGTTGGTGAATTCGGCAAGGCCATGTCCTTGATTTCACTGCGTTCTGCTAATGTCCCACATGTGGACAAATCCGCAGGCGCGTCAGATCGGGCCGTGACCCGGTTCGACCGGCGGCGGGGGAGGTGGCGGCGGTGGTGCCGGTGGCGCGGGTTTCTTGACCACGGGAACCGGCGGCACATTCAGCCGGGTCGGGAACTTGCCGTCTTCGGTCAGAACCACGACATGGGTGCCATCGGGCACGCGGTTGTAGAGGTCCATCACGTCCTGATTGATCATCCGGATGCAGCCCGACGAGGCATTGTGGCCGATGGTTTCCCATTCCGGGGTGCCGTGGATGCGGTAGCCGTAATCGACACCGTTGGTTTTCAGATAGAGCGCGCGGGCCCCCAGCGGGTTGGTCAGCCCGCCGGGCTGGCCGACATCGCGGAACTTCTCCAGCTCCGGGCGGCGGTCGATCATCTCATAGGGCGGGATCCACTTGGGCCAGGTCGTGCGGTCGACGATGTCCGCCTCGCCCGACCAGCCAAAGCCGGCGCGACCGACGGCGATGCCGTAGCGCAGGGCCTTTTTCGGGGCAGTGACGAGATACAGATGCTTGGACGACGGATCAATGATGATGGTGCCGACCGGCTGGTCGGTCTCATAGGCCACAAGCTGGCGCTGGTATTCGGCGGGCACCTCTGCCACCGGCACGGCCGGCACGGAAAGGCCGCTGTCGACGACGGGACCATAATGAGAGGGGTCATTCAGCGCAGCCGCAGTCACCGGCGGCTTGGCGACGGGAGACGTGCCCATCAGGGCCGGGTCCATCTCGCACCCGGCCAAAGCCAGCGCCGCAACGGCAGAACCCAAAAATCTTGCAAAACCGAAACGCATCTAACTGGTCCTTGAGCGGCGGCGCAGGTGTTCGCCGCGTGGAGTTGTTTCCCGTATTTAAGTCAATGCCCGGTCGATGGGAAAGAGGCAAGCGACAGCATATCAAAGTGTCGTGCGCAGATGCCACAGTTCGGGGAAGAGCTCGACCTCCAGCATGCGCTTGAGATAGCTGACACCGGACGTGCCGCCGGTCCCGCGTTTGAACCCGATGACCCTTTCGACGGTTGTGACGTGATTGAAGCGCCAGCGGCGGAAGTAATCCTCGAAATCCATCAGCTTCTCGGCCAGCTCGTAAGCCTGCCAGTGCGATTTCGTGTCCCGATAGACCACTTCCCACGCGGCGCGGACATCATCGCGGGCAATCCAGGGTTGCGACAGATCGCGGGTCAGGACGTCGGGCGGGACGGGCAAGCCTGCGCGGGCGAGGTGGCGTAGCGCCTCGTCATAGAGCGAGGGGCGGGCCAGTTCGGCCTCAAGCAGGGCCAGAATGTCGGGGCGGTGGGCGTGGGGGCGCAACATGGCCGGGTTGCGGTTGCCGACCGCGAATTCGATCAGCCGGTACTGGTGCGACTGGAACCCCGACGACTGGCCCAGACCTTCGCGAAAGGTCGTGTAGTCGGACGGCGTCATGGTCCGCAGCACGTCCCATGCGTTGTTGAGCTGTTCGAAGATGCGGGCGATGCGCGCCAGCATCTTGAAAGCCTCGCGCACCCGGTCCTCGGCAATGGCCTGTCGGGCAGCGTCCAGTTCATGCAGCGCCAGTTTCATCCACAGCTCGGATGTCTGGTGCTGAATGATGAACAGCATTTCGTCATGCGCCCCGGTGAGGCGGCGTTGCGCCGACAGGATCCGGTCGATCTGAAGGTAGTCGCCGTAAGACATTCTGCCGTCAAAGGACATCTCGGCGCCGTCTTGTGCCGGGTCATAGGTCATGGGTTGGCCTTCAGGTCCAGAAACATCAGGGCGACGGTATAGACATGACCCTCTTCCTCGAAGGTTGCCATCCGGTCCAGCTGCCAGCCGCGACGCGCCAGAAAGCGCCGGGATTGATGCGCCGCGCGCACGGTGAAGTGGGTCAGGCCGGCGCTGCGGGCGCGGGTCAGCAACGTATCATAGAGGGCGGCGGCGGTGCCGTTGCCCATCACTTCGGGGATCACGAACGCCATGTCGAGGTAGCCGGCGGTGTCCATCGAGAAAAAGCCGGTCATCCGTCCGTCTTCCTCGGACACAAGGCACCATTGGTCGATGAGCTTGTCCGGCTTGTCCCAGTCCGGCTCGGGCGAGGGCGCCCAGGCGGCGCGCTCGGCCTCGGGATAGTGGGCGGCGGTGCCTTCCCGGACGGCGCGGTAGAACACCAGTTGGGCAGCGGCGCGGTCAGCGGGGCGGTAGGGGCGGATGGTGGGGGCCATGGCGTTGTCCTTGTGGCACGGGCGGACGCTCCGCGGGGAGTATTTGGAAAGCTGCAAATCTCAGGTGACTTTGGCGCGGCGTTTGAATTCGGGGCGGTCCCAGAGGGCGTCTGCCATGATGAGGGCCAGGGTTTCGGTCGCGCGGGTCACGTCGGATGCGTCGATGAACAGCGGGGTGAAGCCGAAGCGCAGGATGTCGGGGGCGCGGAAGTCGCCGACGACACCGTGCGCGATCAGCGCCTGAATGATGGCATAGCCTTGGGGGTGGGCGAAGGACACCTGACTGCCGCGAACCCCGTGGTCGCGCGGGGTGACGAGGGTCAGGGTGGGGCAGGCAGCCTCGACCCCGGCGATGAACTGGTCGGTGAGGGCGAGCGATGCCGCGCGCAGGTCAGCCATGTCGACAAGATCCCAGATGTCTAGGGCGGCCTCCAATGCGGCCATCTGCAGCACGGGCGGGGTCCCGACGCGCATCCGCTCGATCCCGGCACCGGGGCGATAGGAAGGGTCGCAGGCGAACGGCGTATCGTGGCCCAGCCAACCCGACAGCGCCGGGCGCACCCGGTCGGCGTGGCGCGGGGCGACATAGATGAAGGCCGGGCCGCCCGGGCCGGAGTTGAGGTATTTGTAGGTGCAGCCGACGGCGAAGTCGGCACCGGTCCCGGCAAGATCGACCGGCAAGGCCCCGGCAGAGTGGGCAAGATCCCAGATCGTCATAGCCCCCATCGCATGGGCACGGGCGGTGATCGCTGCCATGTCGTGCTTGCGCCCGGTGCGGTAGTCGACCTCGGTGATCAGGGTCGCGGCCACGCTGTCGTCGATTGCCCCAAGCACCTGATCGGGGGGCACCACGTGCAGCCGGTAGCCTTGCCCAAGGGTCTGGCAAAGGCCCTGCGCCATATAGAGGTCGGAGGGGAAGTTGCCGCTGTCCGACAGGATCACCCTTCGCGCCGGGTTAAGGTCAAGGCAGGAGGCCAGGGCCTGATAGACCTTGATCGACAGGGTGTCGCCCATCACGACATGACCAGCTTCTGCCCCGATCAGGCGGGCGATGCGATCACCGATGCGGGCGGGCTGATCCATCCATCCGGCCTTGTTCCATCCGGTGATCAGCATCTCGCCCCATTCCTGCGAAATGGTCTGCGCCACCCGGGCCGCAGCCTTGCGGGGCAAGGGTCCAAGCGAATTGCCGTCAAGATAGGTGACGCCTGGGGGCAGGTGAAACAGCGCCTTGGTGGCGGCGAAATCGGTGGTCATCCTGGTCTCCTTGCGGCCAGTGTGCCTGGCAGCCCTTGCATCAGCAATAGGATGCGGGGCAGGAATTTCAAGCTTGAAATGATTGGGCCGAGTTTGCAAATCGTGGAAATTGGTGCAGTCTGGTTGCGAGGTGGCGGATGCTGCGACAGATCGATATTCCCCCGGTGTGGCTGGCGCTGGCTTTGGCGGCAAGCTTTGGGCTGGGCCGGATCTGGTCAGGCGCCGGGTTTGGCTGGATCGGTCTGGCGGTGGTCCTTGCCGGACTTTCCCTGATGCTGGCAGCCGTTCTGACGATGGTCAAGGCGCGCACCACCTTCATTCCGCGCCGCGATCCCACGGCGCTTGTGACCACCGGGGTCTTCGGTCTCAGCCGCAATCCGATCTATCTGGGGGATGCATTGGTCCTCTTTGGCGCGATCCTGTACTGGGGGGCCTGGATTGCGCTGCCGCTGGTGCCGGCATTCATGATCTTGATAACGCGGCGCTATATTCGCGAGGAAGAGTCGCGTCTGCGCCTGGGCTTCGGTCAGGCCTATGCGGCGTGGTCGGAGCGCGTGCCGCGGTGGGTCTGGCGGGTTTGATCCGTCCGTGACCGGGAAGCGACGGTTTTTTCAACAATTGCGTCAATCTGCCGTTGAACTCGCCCGTTGCGCTGTTAAGGGTGAATTGACAAGCCAAAGGTCATGGCAGCGGAGGGCAAACAGTGAAAATCGGCGCGCTTTCAGAGATTTTTCCGGGCGAGAACCGGGTGTCCATGACACCGGATTCGGCGCAGGCCGTGATGAAGCTGGGCCACCAGTGCAGCATTCAGTCCGGGGCCGGGGCGCGGGCAGGATTTTCGGACGCGCTTTATGCCAAGGCCGGGGTCGAGGTGTTGCCGGATGCGGCGGCAGTGGTTGCGGCAGCGGATGTGCTGGTCAAGGTGCGCGGTCCCGAGGTGGCGGAGGCCGAGGCTTTGCGCAAGGGGCAAACGCTCATCAGCTTTTTCTGGCCGGCGCAAAACCCCGAGCTTCTGGAGATTGCCAAGGCGCGGGGAGCGACCGTCATCGCCATGGACATGGTGCCGCGGATCAGCCGCGCCCAAAAGATGGACGCGCTGTCCTCGATGGCCAATATCGCGGGCTACCGTGCGGTGATCGAGGCGGGCAGCAACTTTGGCCGCTTCTTCACGGGTCAGGTCACGGCGGCGGGCAAGGTGCCGCCAGCCAAGGTCCTGATCGTGGGTGCGGGCGTTGCCGGGCTGGCGGCGATCGGGACGGCGGTGTCGCTTGGCGCCATCGTACATGCCTTTGACGTCCGGCCCGAAGTGGCCGAACAGATCGAGAGCATGGGTGCGAGCTTTGTTTTTCTGGAGTTCGAGGCCACGCAGGATGGTGCGGCCACCGGGGGCTACGCGGCCCCCTCATCGCCGGAATTCCGCGAAAAGCAACTGGCCAAATTCCGCGAACTGGCCCCGGAGATGGACATCGTCATCACCACGGCGCTGATCCCCGGACGGCCTGCACCGAAGCTTTGGCTGGCCGATATGGTCGCCGCGATGAAGCCCGGTTCGGTCGTGGTGGATCTTGCGGCCGAACGGGGCGGCAATTGCGATCTGACGGTGCCGGATCAGAAGGTGGTCAGCGACAATGGCGTCACCATCGTCGGCTATACCGATTTCCCAAGCCGGATGGCCGCACAGGCGTCCACGCTTTATGCGACCAATATCAGGAACATGCTGACCGATCTTACACCAAAGAAAGACGGTATGATCGACCAGAACATGCAGGATGATGTCATACGCGGTGCCACCGTGGCCCATGCCGGCGAAATCACCTATCCGCCGCCACCGCCCAGAATTGCCGCGATTGCGGCGGCCAAACCCAAGGAGAAGGCGCGCGAACTGACCCTTGCCGAAAAGCGCGCACAAGAGACGGCGGTTTTCAAGGCGCAGACCCGCAGCCAGATCGGCTTGCTGATGATCGGTGGCCTTTTGATGGCCGGGGTCGGGGCCTTTGCCCCGCCCGAGTTCATGGCGCATCTGATTGTCTTTGCGCTGTCCTGCTTCATCGGGTTCTCGGTGATCTGGAATGTCTCGCATTCGCTGCACACGCCCCTGATGTCCGTCACCAACGCCATTTCCGGCATCGTGATCCTTGGGGCGCTTTTGCAGATCGGCTCGGGCAACTGGCTGGTGGTGGCACTTGCTGCCGTCTCGGTGCTGATTGCCTCGATCAATATCGTCGGCGGTTTTCTGGTCACGCGCCGGATGCTTGCCATGTTCCAGAAGTCGTGAGGAGAGCGCCATGAGCATCGGAATTGTGAGCGCAGCCTATATCGCGGCGGCCGTTCTGTTCATCCTGTCCCTGGGCGGTCTGTCCGGTCAGGAAAGCGCCAAGCGCGCGGTCTGGTATGGCATCGCCGGCATGGCGCTGGCCGTCGGGGCGACGGTGCTGTCGCCCGATGTGGCCAATGTCTGGATCATCGCCATCATGGTGGCCATTGGCGCCATCCTGGGCTGGATCGTCGCCACGCGGGTCCAGATGACCGAGATGCCGCAACTTGTGGCGGCGCTGCACAGCTTTGTCGGCCTTGCCGCGGTCCTGATCGGCTTCAACGCCCATCTGGAACTGATGCGGGTTACCGCGATGGACGAAACCGCGCGGCAGGGGTTGATCGGCTTTGCGCGCAAGCTCGCCGAAAAGGATGCGGTCGAGATCGCCATTCTGCACGTCGAGGTCTTTCTGGGCGTCTTCATCGGGGCCGTGACCTTTACCGGTTCGATCATTGCCTTTGGCAAGCTGGCGGGCCGTGTGGATGGCAAGGCCAAGAAGCTGCCCGGCGGGCATATGCTGAACGCGGCGGCTGCGCTGGGATCGGTGGTGCTGCTGGTCCTCTATTTCAACGGCGCGGGAATCTGGTCGCTGGGATTGATGACGGTGCTGGCCTTTTTCATCGGCTATCATCTGATCATGGGGATCGGCGGCGCGGACATGCCCGTCGTGGTGTCGATGCTGAACAGCTATTCGGGCTGGGCGGCGGCGGCCATCGGCTTCACGCTGGGCAATGACCTCTTGATCGTGACCGGGGCGCTGGTCGGCTCGTCCGGTGCGATCCTGTCCTATATCATGTGCCGGGCGATGAACCGCTCGTTCATCTCGGTGATCCTCGGCGGGTTCGGGACCACCACGGGACCGGCGATGGAGATTGCCGGCGAGCAGATTGCCATCGACGCCGAGGGGGTTGCGGCGGCATTGAATGATGCCGACAGCATCATCATCATCCCGGGCTATGGCATGGCCGTGGCGCAGGCCCAGCAGTCAGTGTCGGAACTGACCCGCAAGCTGCGCGCCAAGGGCAAGACCGTGCGCTTTGCGATCCATCCAGTCGCGGGGCGTTTGCCGGGCCACATGAACGTGCTTCTGGCCGAGGCCAAGGTGCCTTATGACATCGTGATGGAGATGGACGAGATCAACGACGACTTCCCCTCGACCGACGTGGCCATCGTGATCGGCTCCAACGACATCGTGAACCCCGCAGCCCAGGAAGATCCCAACAGTCCGATCGCCGGGATGCCGGTTCTGGAGTGCTGGAAGGCCAAGCAGGTGTTCGTCTCCAAGCGCGGCCAGGGCACCGGGTATTCCGGCATCGAGAACCCGCTGTTTTACAAGGAAAACACCCGGATGTTCTATGGTGACGCCAAAAAGTCGCTCGACACTCTGCTTCCCATGATCGAGTAGGTGCCCGTGGGCCAAGCCCCTCGCACGCCAAGGGCTGTGGCCGGGGGAAGGCTGCCGGCCGGCGTGGTGGCGCTGGGTCTTGTCAGCCTGTTCATGGACATGTCGTCCGAGATGATCCATGCCCTTTTGCCCCTGTATCTGACGGGCGCGCTCGGGGCCTCGGCGCTTGTCGTCGGCCTGATTGAAGGGGTAGGCGAGGCGGTGGCCCAGATCACCAAGCTTTTCTCGGGCTATTTCAGCGACCTTTCGGGCAAGCGCAAGCCGCTGGCGGTGGCTGGATACGGGCTCAGCGCCCTGACCAAACCCCTGTTCGCCCTCGCCGGATCGCCGGGGCTGATCCTGGGAGCGCGGGTTGCCGACCGGGTCGGCAAGGGCATTCGCGGCGCCCCCCGCGATGCGCTGATCGCCGATCTCGTGCCGTCCGAACAACGCGGAGCGGCTTATGGCCTGCGTCAGTCGCTCGACACCGTCGGGGCCTTTGCCGGACCGCTGCTGGCGGTGCTGTTCATGCTCCTTCTTGGCGGCGACGTGCCGCTGGTCTTTGCCATCGCGATCATCCCGGCAACGATTTCGGTGACGATCCTGATCCTTTTCGTCCGCGAACCCGCGCGCCACAAGGCCGTCAAACCGCCGGTCAGGATCGACCGCTCCAGCCTCAAGCTGCTGGGTCCGGGAGTCTGGGTGGCAATTGTCATCGGCTCGGTGATGACGCTTGCGCGGATATCCGAAGCCTTCCTGATCCTGCGTGCCGCCGAAGTCGGGCTGGCCATGACCTATGCGCCCTTCGTGCTGGTTGCGATGAACGTGGTCTATTCGGTGACTTCGTGGCCTGTCGGTGTGCTGTCCGACAGGATCGGCAAGTCGGGATTGTTGGCGCTGGGCTTTGGGGTGCTGGTGATTGCGGATCTGTGCCTCGGTTTTGGTCAGGGGATCTGGGTGATGTTTGCCGGGGTCATGCTGTGGGGGCTGCATATGGGGCTGACCCAGGGGCTGTTGTCTGCCATGGTTGCGGACGCGGCGCCCGAAAGCCTGCGCGGAACCGCTTTTGGCATTTTCAACCTGATGACGGGACTGGCCCTGCTGATCGGCAATGGCGTGGCGGGCGCTGTCTGGACCTTCTGGGGATCGCAGACGACCTTTGCCCTTGGGGCGGTTCTGGCGGCCGTGTCGCTTGCGGCGGGCCTTCTGTGGCGCTGGAACCGTGGCTAAAGCGGTTCAGGTTTCCATGGGTTCGCAACGCGCTGCCCCTCGTTTCATTCCGATGTCCCTGTTGCCGTCAGAACCTGAAGCGCTCTAATCGCCCGCGCGCCGCGCCAATTCCTGCAGGACAGCGCCTTGCACCGCGCCCATCAACTGATCAATCGCACCGCGCAGACGGTCCAGCGCCGCTTCCCTTTTGTCCGGGTCATAAGGTCGGTCCGAGGCGGCCACGACAGCGTCGCGTCGGGCGGATTGGACCGACTGCAAGGCGGAGGCAAGCTCGACGCGGTGGGCAGCAAGGGCCTTTGTCAGGTCTCGCCGCAGATCGCGGGGCAGGGAGACCGGCGCGCCATCCCCAAGCAGGGCCTGTCGCGCCTGATAAAACCGCACCCCCGCACCCAGAGCCAAAACGTTGAACAGCAGCGAAATCGCCAACAAAAGCGTCAGGATGAACCGCGATTTCCGGGGCTTGGGTGCGCCTGCACCGCTCAAAGCAAGCCCGCCAAAGCCGCGACGGCGACCGGGTCGTCGGCCAGAACCCCGGTGCCGAAATAGCCTGCCAGGCCAAAGCCGATCAGCAAGGCGGCATAGCCGATGATCAGACCCTGAGGTGCCCACGGGCTGCGGCGCTGCGGGCCGGCAAGCCGGGTCAGAACGGAGGCGGCGGTCGACAGCAAAAGGGCCGCGGCACGGCTGGCGAGAAGGCGGGTCATGGCGGTCTCCTGTCTGGTTGGGTGGATACCTCGTTCTACGCATGCCGCGAGTTTGCCCTTCGCTTGGCGCGGCAGATTCTTTTGACATTTTTGCCCGGTGTGCCGAAGTATACCGCTAACATGCCGTTTTTATTGCGCTATCGGGCTTTCGCTTGCGCGAAGATTGGTTACCGTCACCGCACAATCAACCAAGGCTGACCCATGCCGAGCCATGACCATCCTCTGCGCTATGACCTTGTGAACGAGTTGCACGCCCGGCCATTTCCGGTGCTGACGGTGCCGTGTTCGGCCGCGTTCATCGCAATCAAGGAGCCTGAGGACAATGCGACACGGGACCGGGCGCGGGACCGGGCGCATCTTCTGGACCTGCTGGACCGCCATGCCACGGCGCATCCCAAACCGGATGCCACGCACTTTTCGGGGCCGATCGGGCGGTCGGAACTGAAATGGGAAAGCCACACCGAATTCGTGACCTATTCCGCCTTCACGCCCGGCCTGTCGGCCCGGCCCTTTGATCCCTTCGATGCCGAGGTCTTCCCGGAGGACTGGCTTCTGGCGGCCCCCGGCAAGCGGGTGGCGTCGGTGCTGGTGCGGGTCGAGGAAATGCCGCAGCACGAGGAGGCGCTGCTGGCAAAGCTGGAGGACTGGTTCGTGGCCGAAAGTCTGGCCGTGGCGCGGGTGGTCGAGGGGGCGGCGGTGGTGGCTTCGGACTTTCGCATCGATCCGGCGGGGCATATGCGGTTCGCGGTGTTCGTGCGGCCGGACACCGAACCGCGCCGGGTGGGGCGGATCGTGCAGCGGCTGTGCGAGATCGAGACCTACCGCGCCATGTCGATGCTGGGCCTGATCCGGGCGCGGGAGCTGGGGGCGGAGTTGAACCGGCTTGACCCGCGGCTGTCGGCGCTGATGTCGGCCCTGAATGCCGAGGAGCGGCGGCCGGAGGCGGCGCTGCATGAGCTTTTGACCATCGCGGCAGAGCTGGAGCGGCTGGCCGTCGGCGTGTCCTTCCGCTTTGGCGCCACGCTGGCCTATGAGGCGATCGTCACGCAGCGGGTCACGTCGCTGCGCGAGGAGCGGGTCGACGGGCGGCAGATCTTTGGCGAGTTCATGATGCGGCGTTATGACCCGGCGATGCGGACGGTCAAATCGACCGACACCCGGTTGAAAAGCATGGCCGACCGGGCGCAGCGGGCGGCCGAATTGCTGCGCACACGCGTCGACGTCGAGCGGTCGGGCCAGAACCAGGCGCTGCTGGCCAGCATGGACCGGCGGGCCGATCTGGCCCTGCGGCTGCAGCACACGGTCGAGGGCCTGTCGGTGGTGGCGATCAGCTACTATGCCGTCTCGCTGGCCGGTTACGTCGCGGGGCCGCTGCTGGAGGACTGGGGGGTCGAGAAGCCGTGGGTGCTGGCCGGACTTACTCCGCTGGTCATCGCCGCCGTCTGGATCATGGTCCGGCGGATCAGGGCGCGGGTCCATTGAGCAAAACGTCGCTTTTGACGACATCGTGTTTTATCATTATATATCATGATCTTGACGGTTTCAATTAACCAGATTGAAAGGATTACGCCGACCGAAAAACCGCCGGTTCAGCGCCCTCTGATCCTGGGGTCCAGCGCGTCGCGCAGGCCGTCACCGATGAAGTTGACCGACAGCACGGTCAGCGAAATCGCAAGGCCGGGCCACATCACCCGTTCGGGCGACAGCTGGATATAGCTCAAGCCGTCGAACAGCAGGCGGCCCCAGGTTGGGAAATCGGGCGGAAAGCCAAGGCCAAGGA
>JANMCI010000138.1:0-3493 GCA_031361245.1 Rhodobacterales bacterium | reverse complement strand
GGGTGGGTGTTCATCGCGGACCCGGTGGAACTGGCCCGCACGTCGGATTTCCTGTTCGTGACGGCGCTTGCCAACGCCTCGACCCGGCACATCGTGAATGCGAGGGTGCTGGAGGCGCTGGGGCCGCAGGGCATGCTGTTCAACATCTCCCGCGCGCAGAACATTGATGAATTGGCGCTGCTGGATGCCTTGGAGGCGGGCCGGATTGGCGGGGCGGGCTTGGATGTGTTCGAGGGCGAGCCAGCGATCAACCCGCGGTTTGCGGCGCTGAACAACGTGGTCTTGCAGCCCCATGTCGGCTCTGCCACGGTCGAGACGCGGGTGGCGATGGGCAAGCTGATGCTGGACAACATGGTGGCGCATTTCGACGGTGCGCCGCTGCTGACCGAGGTGGTCTGACTTTTGCCGCAAATCCGTGGCAGGCACACCGGATCAACCTGGAGGTGATCCATGCGCCGGTGGCTTGTCTTGGCATTTGCATTGCTGCTGCCCATGAAAGCCGGGGCCGGGGATGACCTGCGCGCTTTGGTGGTGGCGGGCGATATTGCCCCGGTCGAGGCGGCGCTGCGCGCGGCGATGACGCAGGATCAGGCGGCAGATGCCGAACCCGAGGCCGAGCGGGTCTTGTTTGGCCTGTTCACCGACACCCAGCCCGAGATCGAGGATTTTACCAAGGCCTGGCTGGCCGCAGCGCCTGCCAATGGTCTGGCGATGACGGCGCGGGGATGGCATCTTTATGCCACGGGCTGGAATGTGCGCGGCACGGCAACAGCGCAAAACGTCCTGCCCGAGGCGATGGCGATCATGGCGGCAGATCACGCCGAGGCGCTGCGTCTGGCCGAGGCGGCGCTGGCGGCAGAGCCCGGTCTGATCGCGGCATCGGACCTGAAGCTCATGTTGACCACCACGCTCGGCAATCCCGAAGTCATTCCGGGCGAGTTGGAGCGGGTGATGACCGCACATCCGAACCGGGGCAGCCTGATGCGGGCGATGGGGGCGCTTGCCCCGCAGTGGGGCGGCAGTCCGGCGCAGGTAAAGCTGCTGTGCGATCGCTATGCGCGGCTGATCCGGTCGGTTCCGGGCTATGACCAGCAGGTCTGCTCAATCGACGCCGTCTATTGGGGCAACTTCTGGAACGGTGATCAGCGCGACGAGGCGCACCAGTTGCTGCAACTGACGCCGAACCCGATATTGGATTACGCCCGGTTGCAGGATGCGCTGGCCTATCTGGGGCCGCCACAGCAGCGTGTGGCATTGCTGGAACGGGTCAAGGCCAAGCGCGACCTGACGCGGGACGAGGCCATGGCGCTGGATGGCGCGCGGGCCGAGATTGCGGGCGGGTTGAACCTGCAGGTGGAGTGGAAGATTGCGATTGCCAAGGCGCTGGATTGGAATCGCAGGGCGGCCGATCATGACCCCTTCGATCCGCAGATCGTGACCGCCTATGTCGCAACCGCGCTGGAGGCCGAACAGAATCTGGGGATAGCGCCCGATGTGCCCGACCTGATCCGCCGCTTGCAGCGCCTGTTGGCCGACCTGCCATGGTCGGCCGACGGATGGGCGCTTCTGGGCGACCTGACCTTTCGCACCGACACGCCGCTTGTGCTGGATCTGGACAAGATTGCCCGGGGAACCCTTTTACATCAACGCGGTCGTCTATTCGAATTACAGCCATTCGGCCCTGAAATCGCTGGTTTGGACCAAGTTCTGGGCCATCATCGACATCCGCAACCTGATGAACGATGTCGATGTCAGCGGCCTGACCACGGCAGAGCGGGCGCAGTATGATGCGGTGGTCCATTGCCCCATGATCCGGCAAATGACGATCCTGTCGATCATCTGCCGCAATCAGGACATTCCGGATGACCAATGCAGCGGGTTCCATACCGAACCCGCCCGCGTGCTGGACCGGTTGCGCGCCGTGGTGGCCGAAGGGTCCTGCCCGCAGGAGGTGGCGCGCGACCCCGCCACGCTGGCTTACAGCCCGGTTCAGATCACCTTTCCGCCCGCGCCTTGACTCTTCCCGCCCCTGGTATGCCACTGTATGGTGGCGCTAACTTTGGGGGAGACATTGCGATGGCGGCACAGATCGGACTGATCGGATTGGGCACGATGGGGGCGATGCTGGCGCTCAACATCGCGGAGAAGGGATTCCGGATCGCGGTGTGGAACCGCACGACCGCCGTGACCCGTCAGTTCAAGGCCGAGGCGGGCGATCTGGCCGGGCAGATCGTGGCGACCGAGACACTGGCGGACTTTGTGGCGGCGATCAAACCGCCGCGCTCGATCATTCTGATGGTGCCAGCCGGGCCGGTGGTGGATGACCAGATTGCGGCGCTGAAGCCCTTGCTGGGGCCGGATGATCTGATCATCGACGCGGGCAACGCGAATTTCCACGACACCAACCGGCGGGCTGCGGCGGCGCAGGGCTACCGCTTCCTTGGCATGGGTGTGTCGGGCGGCGAAGAGGGCGCGCGGCATGGGCCGTCGATCATGGGCGGCGGCGACAAAGCGGACTGGGACCGGGTGGCACCGGTGCTGGAGGCGATCTCAGCAAAGTATCAGGGCGGGCCTTGCGCCACCTGGATGGGGCCGGGCGGGGCGGGGCATTTCGTCAAGGCGGTCCACAACGGCATCGAATATGCCGACATGCAGATGATTGCCGAGATCTATGGCGTGATGCGCGACGGCTTGGGCATGACAGCGGCGGCGATTGGCGATGTCTTTGACGGCTGGAACAAGGGGCCGCTGCAAAGCTATCTGATCGAGATTTCGGCGGCGGTGTCGAAGGCCGTGGATGGGTCGGCACCGATGCTGGATGTCATTCTGGACAAGGCGGGCCAGAAGGGCACGGGGCGCTGGACGGTGATCGAGGCGCAGCAATTGGCGGCGGCGATCCCGGTGATCGAGGCGGCGGTGATGGCGCGCAACGTCTCGGCCCGGTTGGACGAGCGGCGGGCGGGGGAGGCGGTGTTCGGCGCGGCCCCCACGGCGCTGCCCAAGGGGGCTGTGACGGTGGCCGCACTGGAACAGGCGATGATCGCGGGCAAGATCCTGTGCTATGCCCAGGGGTTCGCGCTGATCGTGGCGGCGAGCCGCGAGTTCGACTGGAACCTGCCCCTGCCCGGAATTGCCCGGGTCTGGCGCGAGGGTTGCATCATCCGGTCGTCGATGCTGAACGACATGGCGACGGCGCTGGAGGAAGACCCCGCGCGCGGGCTGATGCTGGCGCCGTTCTTTGCGGCGCATCTGAAAGCGTCCAGCCCGGGCCTCAGGTCGGTCGTTGCGGCGGGTGCGGCGCATGGGCTGCCTTTGCCTGCCCTGTCGGCGGGGCTTGCGTGGTTCGACATGATGCGGACCGGGCGCGGCACGGCGAACATGATCCAGGCCCAGCGCGATTTCTTTGGTGCGCATGGGTTCGAGCGGCTGGACAAGCCCGGTCAGAAGGACCTGCACGGGCCTTGGGGCGGGCATATGGTGTGACGGGGGCCAC
>JANMCI010000136.1:0-7765 GCA_031361245.1 Rhodobacterales bacterium | reverse complement strand
GGCGGCGTTGCAGGGATTTGAGTTCGTCCTGCATCGCCTCGCGCAGTTTCAGGTCCAGGGCGCCGAGGGGTTCGTCCAGAAGCAGGACGCGCGGTTCGTTGACAAGGGCGCGGGCCAGGGCAACCCTTTGCCGCTGGCCGCCGGACAGTTGGGCAGGCTTGCGCTCGCCATAGGCGTCCAGATGGACAAGGGCCAGCATCTCGTCGGCCTTGGCATAGCGGGCGGCGCGGGCCATGCCCTTGACCATCAGCCCGTAGGCCACATTGTCGCGCACGTTCATATGCGGGAACAGGGCATAGTCCTGAAACACCGTGTTGACGTTGCGCAGATGCGGCGGGGTGGCCGAGACATCCTCGCCAAAGATGCGGATCTGGCCGGAGGTCGGTTTCTCGAACCCCGAAATCAGCCGCAGGCAGGTGGTCTTGCCGGACCCGGACGGGCCGAGCATGGCAAAAAAAGCGCCCTCGGCAATCGTCAGGTCAACGGCATCAACGGCCTTGACCGGGCCGAAGCTGCGGGACACGGCGCGGAATTCGACGGCGGGGGTCATGGCGGATCCGATTGGATAGTTGGGTAGGGTACATGATCTCACGCACCGTTGCCGAAGAATTGGGTGCGCGCCGCAGGGCGCGCACCCGTTGGGATCAGCGACCGCCGATCACGCCGATATAGTCAGAAACCCAGCGGTAATAGGGCACGCAGGCCCCCTCGCCCTGAGCGCAGTTTGCCGTCGGGGTGGTCCAGAAGTGGATCTTCTCGAAGTCATCCATGCCGTTGGCGGTGCAGCCTTCGGGGGTCAGCATGCCGCGACCGTCGGTGCAGGCAGCGGGCACGCTGGGGTTGGCCCCGAACCAGACCGCAACGTCGGATTGCAGGTTGGAGGACAGCGAGTGCTCCATCCACTTGTAGGCACAGTTGGGATGGGCCGAATCGGCCGCCAGCATCGTGGTGTCGGCCCAGCCCGTCGCGCCCTCTTGCGGAACGGTCGAGGCGATCGGCTGCTTGTCGGCCACCATCATGCCGACCTGGAACGGCCACGATCCCGAGGCGACAATGCCTTCGTTCTTGAAGTCGTCGATCTGGATCATCGCATCGTGCCAGTAACGCCCGACCAAAGTGCGCTGCACGCGCAGCAGGTCGAGCGCGGCCTTGTACTGCTCTTCGTTCAACTCGTAGGGCGAGGTGATCTTCAGCTCCGGCTTGTGGAACATCAGATATTGCGCGGCGTCGGCGATGTGGATCGGGCCGTCATAGGCCTGCACCCGGCCTTCGTTCGACTTGCCATCCGGCAGGTCCATCTTTTCGAAGACCACGTTCCACGAGGTCGGCGGCGTCGGGAAAGTTTCGGAATTGTACATCAGCACGTTCGGCCCCCACACGTAGGGCACGCCGTAATGCACGCCATCAACCGTGTGCCACGACGCGTTCTTGAGCCGCTCGTCCACCGTCGACCACGACGGGATCAGATCGGTGTTGATCGCCTGCACCCTTTTGCCCGCCACCAGCCGCAGCGAGGCGTCGCCCGAGGCGGTGACCAGGTCAAAGCCGCCCTCGTTCATCAGCGCCACCATCTCGTCGCTGGTGTTGGCGGTCTTGACATTGACCTTGCAGCCCGAGGCTGCCTCGAACTTGGTCACCCAGTCAAAGGCGGCATCGCTTTCGCCGCGCTCGATATAGCCGGGCCAGGCGACGATGCTCAACTCACCCTCGCCGTCGCCCACCGCCGTCATCTGCGCCAGCAAGGGTCCGGTGGCCAAGGCAAAGGCCAGAACCGAGGTACCCATCAATTTCATGGTTTTCATGGCAATCTCCCAGTTGATCCGCCCGAAACCGGGCAGCGCCGCGTTGTGCGGTCATATGATCAAATTAGTCGGCGCAAGATTTTTGGCAACAGGAATCATTGGGCCGCAGGAGTGCAGCGTATCACGAATTCCGAAAGTTCGCGGTTGAAGCGGGGGGCGTCCTCGGCAAAGGACATGTGGCCGATGCCGTGGTACATCGACAATTCGGCCCCCGGGATGACCTTGACCCGGGCCTGCGCCAGACCCGGCAGCACCAGATTGTCGCGCGACCCTTGGGTCAAGAGCACCGGCACATCCAGCGTGGCCAGCACGGCACCATCGTCGGGCGCGCGGGTCAGATGGGCGCGGCGCACCTTGGGCGAGACGCGCATGTTGTAATAGGGCGCCCGCTTGATGGTCTTTTCCGGCGGCGGCAGGAAAAAGCAGGCGCGGAAGAATTTCTCGACCGCGAGGATTTCCTTCTCAAGATCGCCGCGCAGCATGTCGCGGAAGAATTCGGTGCCGGGGCCAAAGAAGGCCGGGTCGCTGTCAAGGCTGGCACCGACATAGTTGATCCCGGCGATCGCCCCGGTGCCATGGTGGCGGACATAGTCGTTGATCAGCCGCCCGGCATAGGACCAGCCGACCAGAACCGGGCGCTTGAGGCCAAGGGCAGTGATCACGGCATGGGTGTCGGCGGCGAAATCCTCTTCACTCGCATAGCGCGTCACATCCTCGGGCTGATCCGAGGCGCCGTGGCCGCGGATGTCATAGGCCACCATGCGAAAGCGGGCCAGCATCTCGCGGTCCTCCATCTGCAGATGCCAACACAGGGCGGCCTGATTGAAGCCGTGGATGAACAGGATCGCCGGGCCGTCGGGATTGCCCGCCTCATAAACGGCGATGTTCAACCCGTCGGCGCTTTTGACCCGTGTCTGCTTCATGCCTCAGCCCTTCTTCATCTCGGCCACCAGCGCATCCTGATGCGCCGCGATCAGCGCATGGTAGGCGGCGAGGCGCTCCGGTGTGAAGTGGTGTTCCTCGGCCAGAAGGTTGACCGTGCCCAAGACCTCGCCCGCGTCTGCGACCGGCACGTTGATGCAGGAGCCAAGGCCCATCGAGGTGATCAGGGCGTGGTCAAAGAAATACTTGGCGAACTCGGGGGCGGTGTTGGCGACAAAGGTCTGCTGGCCGGTGATGCAATGGTCGAACCAGCCGTCGCGCGTCACAGGCTTGGTGCCCGACACCGGGTATTCGACCGGATGCGAGGTGTAGGCGCGGCGGGCGACGTCTTCTGCGGTGTCCAGCGTCGAGATCGTGAAAAGCCGGGTGCCAAGGGCGGCGCAGGTGGCATGCAATTGGGCGTAAACGGTGCTCATGGCCGGTCCTTTCGGTCGTTGGTGGCGTGGATAAGGGCGGCCAGCAGGTCGCTGCGGGTGATCAGCCCGGCCAGCGTGCTGCCCGCGGTGACCGGCAGGACGGTCTGGCCGCCTTGGGCCATCAGCGCCAGCACCTCGGCAAGCGGTGCCGTGGGGGCAAGGTGGCGCAGGTCGCGTTCGGCCAGATCGATCAGCCGCGCCGCCGGCTCTGCCCCAAGCAGCGCGGTTTGCGGCACCAGACCGATGAACTGACCCGCGTCGTCGACCAGCGGCAGGTGGCGGAAGCCATGGCTGCGGAACAGCGAAACGGCCCGCGCCGTCGCGTCGCCGGGGCCAAGGGTGATCAGATCGCGCGTCATCACATCGGCGGCAGTCAGGGGCCCGAGGCTTTGCGCGGCGCCCGCCGTCTCGGCGGCGGCGATCAGGCGCGACAGATCCTCGACCCCCAGATTGGCGCCCATGCGCAGGTCGGCAAGGGCGGCCGCGAGCGCGAGGGTGCCGGGGGTCTGGCGCAGCGCCGGGTTGGTCTTGGGCAGCCGGAAGGGGTAAAGCCGGCCGGTGCCGTGGTTCCACAGCACGCCGCAGACGACAA
Organism: Rhodobacterales bacterium; assembly: GCA_031361245.1. Classification (GTDB taxonomy): domain Bacteria; phylum Pseudomonadota; class Alphaproteobacteria; order Rhodobacterales; family Rhodobacteraceae; genus Stagnihabitans. The sequence goes on along the minus strand of JANMCI010000136.1, from coordinate 4,013 downwards.
GCGCCACCGTTCCGGCAAGGACCGGCAGGACGGCAAAGGCGGGGCCGGGGGCGGCCAGGACCGTGGCAATGGCAATGGCCCCGCCCGGCGGATGCTGCGCCCGCGCCAGAGCCATGGCCAGCACGGCCAGCAGCACCGAGGCGCTGATCGCCGGCACGACGGGCAGGCCAATCTGCAGCACCGCCAGCGCCGCCAGCGCCGAGAGCGTGTTGCCGGCGATCGCCGACCATGGCTGGGCCAGCGGGCTGTTGGGCACGGCAAAGATCAGGAAGGCCGTGGCACCGAAGGGGGCGATCAGCAGACTGTGGTGCAAGAGCGGGCCCTGCCCCCCCATCAGCGTCCACAGGATCACGTCCGCCAGCAGCAGGCCAAGACCGGCACCCACGCCCGCGCGGACCATTTCGCGCGGCGGCGTGGCTGGCATCGCCGGAAGGAGGCCGCGCATGAGATCGCTCACCCCACCCTCCCCGCGGGCCATGCCCCTTGGGCCAGCACCGTCCAGCCTTCGCCGGGGCCGCCCGGAGGTTCGGGTGCCGCCCCTTCCCAGAACATCAGGAGGATATGGTCGGCCACCTTGGGCGCTTCCACGTCGGCGATGGCTTGCCAGATCATGCCGAAACCCTCCATCAGCAGGCCCTCGGCATAAAAGGCAATCTCTTCGGCGTCCAGAAGTTCGGTGCTGTCGTCCTGAATGTCCCAGCCAGACCCGTCACCCCAGATCACCGCCCCTTCGACATCGGGAAAGCGGACGGCGAGGCGGGAAAGGGGGGCGAGGAAGTTCTGATAAGGGGTTGGGGTTGGGGTCATGGCCGGGTCCTGCGGAGGAATGGTGCAGGCATGGCGGAGGATCGCGCCTTGGGCAAGGGGGGTTGGAGGGTGTCCACCTGCGGACAAGGCAGGAATTCGTTTGGGATCAACAGGTTCAAGATCACGTCCCGATATCAGGAAATGCCCCGCAGCAAAGACGGGGGTTTCACACCCCCGACAGCCATGCCCAAGGGCAAGGCTGTTCCCCCGTGGAGTATTTGGCAAGGTGCAAATGGGGGTCAGGCTTTCAGGTGGACGCGGGCATCGGGCCCTTTGGGATCGCAGGTGAACACGTCGGAATGGCTGGTCAGGAAGGCGCGCCAGGTCTTGTGGAGGGTCTGGCTGATCTGGACGGCGTTGTCCTTTGACATGCGGGTCGAAAGCAGGGTGATGCGCATGCCACCGGGTTCGGCGGCGATCAGGTCGCGGGCTTTCTGGACCAGAGGGTCGCGCCGGGGTTGCGGCGGGTCGGGATTGCGCGGGGGCGCTGCGGTCACCGGCGATGGCGTCGGGGCAATCAGATGAAAGCGGGTGCAGGATTTCTGGAAATGCGCCGGGGTCTTGGCTTCGCCCAGACCGATGACCTGATGGCCGCGCTCGGTCAGGTGAAGGGCGAGGTGACTGAAATCGCCATCCGAGGAGGCGATGACGAGGATGTCGGCCTGCTGGCTGAGCATGAGGGAGGTGGCCTCGATTGCGAGCAGGAGGTCGCTGGCGTTCTTGCCGGTTCCGGAATGGATGCACCTGAAGCCGGGTGCCGCTTCCCAGCCGGGATGTATGGCCATGTTGCCGTAGACGCGTTTGATGGTCAGCGCGCCATGGGGGGCGGATTTCAGGATCAAGGCGCCGGCGTGGCTGTGCGAGAGGTTGTCGCCATCGACCAGCAGGGCCACGCGGGGACTGGGCGCGACATCGGCGCGAACGGGGTCGGTCATTGCAATCCTCATCGGTTTCAATGCCGGGCAGTGTGCCGGGAAAATACGGCGCGGGACAGGCCGATTTCAGCCGTTTTCCTTGAGCACGGTTCCCGCAAGGTAAAGCGAGCCGCAGATGAGGACGCGGGCTTCGGGGTCGCGGGCGGCGATATCGGCCAGGGCTTCGGCGACGGACGGGGCGGTGGTGGCCTTGATCCCGGCCGCTAGGGCGGCGTCGCGGGTGGCTTCGGCGGGGAGGGTGTTTTTCTCGCCGGGGATCGAGACGGCGGTGAGGGTCGCGACCTGGGGGGCGAGGGGGGTCATGTAGCCCAGCACGTCCTTGGTGTTCAGCATGCCGCAAATCAGGTGGGTGGGGCGATGGGGCATCCGGGCCAAGGTGGCGGCGATGGCCGCGCCGCCTGCGGGATTGTGGCCGCCGTCAAGCCAAAGTTCGACCTTGGGGGCACTTGCGGTCAGGGGACCCACGCGCAGGCGCTGCATCCGCGCGGGCCATTGAGCGCGGGTGACCGCGGCTTCGCAGGCGGCGGCGTCAAAACCCAGATGGCGCAGCGCGGCGAGTGCGGCGCCAGCGTTTTGCACCTGATGCGGGCCGGGCAGGTTGGGGAGGGGCAAGTCAAGCAGGCCATCCTCATCCTGAAACACAAGGCGGCCGTTTTCTTCGCCGACGTGCCAGTGTTGGCCATAGGCGAGCAGGGGGGCACCGAGGCGCATGGCTTGACGTTCGATGACGGCAAGGCCTTCGTCGGTTTGGGGGCCGACGATCACCGGCACGCCGCGTTTGATGATGCCGGCCTTTTCAAAGGCAATCTCGGGCAGGGTTTCGCCCAGATATTGCTGGTGGTCGATCGACACCGGGGTGATGATCGACAGGCGCGGAGACATCACGTTGGTCGCATCCAGACGGCCGCCGAGGCCGACCTCCAGCAGGGTCCAGTCGGCCGGGGTGCGGGCGAAGGCGAGGAAGGCGGCGCAGGTGGTGATCTCGAAAAAGGTGATCTCGTCGGGGCCGTTGGCCGCGACACATTCGTCCAGCAGCGCGGTCAGGGCAGGTTCAGAGATCAGCTCTCCCGCAAGGCGGATGCGTTCGTGAAAGCGGGCGAGGTGGGGCGAGGTGTAGGCGTGGACGCGGGCGCCGGTGCTTTCAAAGCCAGCGCGCAGCATGGCCTGGGTCGAGCCTTTGCCATTGGTGCCCGCGATATGCACCACCGGTGGCAGGCGGCGTTCGGGGTTGCCAAGGGCGGCCAGCAGGCGGTGCACCCGGTCAAGGGTCAGGTCGATGACCTTGGGATGCAGGGTCATCATCCGGTCCAGAACGGCGTCGGACCCCGTCGGTTCCGACCCGGTCATTTTGCGGGAAGGGCGGCCGGGGCGGGCAGATCGCCCCTGATGGCCGGGGGCAGGCCCAGCAGCATCCGCAACACCGTTGTCAGCTCTTCGCGCAGGTTCTTGCGATGGGTGACGCGGTCCAGCATGCCGTGGTCCAGCAGGTATTCGGCGCGCTGAAAGCCCTCGGGCAGCTTTTCGCGGATGGTTTGCTCGATCACGCGGGGACCGGCAAAGCAGATCAGCGCGTTCGGCTCGGCAATCTGGACATCGCCCAGCATGGCATAGGACGCGGTCACGCCGCCCGTGGTCGGATGGGTCAGCACGACAATATAGGGCAGGCGCGCCTCTTTCACCATCTGCACGGCCACGGTTGTGCGGGGCATCTGCATCAGGGACAGGATCCCCTCCTGCATCCGCGCGCCACCGGCGGCCGAGAAGACGATGAGGGGGCGCTTGTGTTTGACGGCGATCTGGGCAGCGGCGATCATGGCGTTGCCGACATACATGCCCATCGACCCGGCCATGAAGCTGAAATCCTGCGCCACGGCGACGACCGGGGTGCGGTTGATCTCGCCCTCGGCCACCAGCATCGCCTCTTTCTCGCCCGATGCCTTTTGGGCGGCCCGCAGACGGTCGGGGTATTTCTTCTGGTCGCGGAAGTGCAGGGGATCGACAACGGCGTCGGGCACCTTGACCTCGGTGTAGATGCCGCCGTCGAACAGATGGCCAAACCGCTCGCGCGGGGTGATCGCCATGTGGTGATCGCAGGAGGTGCACACGTTCAGATTTTCGCTGAGCTCGCGGTGAAACAGCATGGTGCCGCATTCGCTGCACTTGGACCACAGATTGTCCGGCACCTCGCGCCGCGAGAACAGCGAGTTGATCTTGGGGCGGACGTAGTTGGAGATCCAGTTCATCGGCTGGCCTTTCGGTCGCTTGTGTTGG
>JANMCI010000105.1:0-4153 GCA_031361245.1 Rhodobacterales bacterium | reverse complement strand
AGGCAGTCGTCGCCCACCGTCGTGACCCCGCCACCGCCCGCGGTGCCGGTGTTCAGGGTCGCGCCCTCGCGGATACGGCACCGGCTGCCCACGATCAGGCGGGTGCGCTCGCCCTTGTATTTCAGATCCTGCGGTGCCTCGCCCACGGTGGCATGGGGGAAGATCACGGAGCCCGCGCCAACCTCGGTCCAGCCCGTCACGACGGCATGGGATTTCACCACGACCCCGTCCCCAAGTGTGACCTCGGGCCCGATCAGCGAAAAGGGGCCGATGCTGACCCCCTGCCCCAGTCTGGCGCCCGGTTCGATGATGGCGGTGGCGTGAACCAGCATCTCAGGCCTTGGGCAGATCGAACATGGCGGTGAAGGTGGCCTCGGTGGCAAGTTCGCCCTCGACCCGGGCTTCGCCGGAGAACTTCCAGACGCGGCCCCCGCCCCTGACGACCTTGACGATCAGTTCCAGCACATCGCCCGGCACCACCTTGCGGCGGAATTTCACGCCATCGACGCCCATGAAGAACACCTTGGCCTGCTTGTCGATCAGCCCCATCGTAACCCCGACCAACACGCCCGAGGTCTGGGCCATCGCCTCGATGATCATCACGCCGGGCATGATCGGCATGTCGGGGAAATGGCCCTGAAAATGCGGCTCGTTGTTGGTGACGTTCTTGATCCCGATGCAGCTTTCGCCGGCGATGATGTCACGGACCTTGTCGATCAGCAGGAACGGATAGCGATGGGGGATGATGCGCTGGATCAGGGCAAGGTCCGCTTCGCGGATCTGGGTTCCGGCGTCAGGCATGATATCTCCTCCCGTCGGCGCTCCATGCGGCACCGTTGATCCTGACTAGCAACTTCGCCGTGGCGAAACAAGGACGGCTCAAGGCGGCGGCGAGGCCGGAACCGTGCTGCCGTCGCCAAGTTTGGCGTCAAGCTCCCGGATGGCGCGGTCGGTGACGTCGATGCTGTCGAAGGACAGCACGACCGCGTCATGGTTGAGGATCGCATAGGCGCCCAGCGTCCGCATCAGGTCGGCCAGAATGGGGACGGCGGACTTGAAGAACTGCTTGCGCCCGGTGTCGTGATCGGCCGCCAGCGCCGTGACCTTGGCCTCCTGCTCGGCGCGGATCTTTTCGACCTTGGTGTCGAAGGCGTCGGCGAGGGCGGCGAACTCCTCGGTGGAGAGGGTGGCGCGCTGGGTGGTCAGGGTGGCTTCTTCGGTGGACAGATCGGCCTCGATCTTGCGGTTTTCGGCGGCAAGGGCCTGCGTGGCGGCCTGCCATTTCGCCTCAAGCGCGCGGCCATAAAGCGAGCCGTTGTACAGGCGGTCCTGATCCAGCGTCAGGATCTGCGGCGCGACCGCCTGCTGCGCAATTGCGGCCGGCGGCGCCCCCAACAGGACCGCCGCAAGGCCGGCGGCGAGGGCAACGCGGCGCCACATCAGAACTTGGTCGCAATCGTCAGATCGAAGGTCTGCTCCTCGTCATAGCTTTCCTTCTGCAGCGCGTGGGTGAAGTTCAGCCGCAGGGGGCCGATCGGGGTTGTCCAGTAGATCGTGAACCCGACAACCGAGCGCAGATGGAAGCTGTCATCGACCGTACCGGCCGAGCCTGCGACATTGTCGAGGCCCCAGACCGATCCCACGTCGACAAACGCGCCGCCCTTGATGCCGTATTCCTCTGGCAGACCCAGCGGGAAGTCGGTTTCCAGATGGGCCACGGCATAGATGTTGCCGCCCAGCGCATCCTGATTGGTGGCACCCAGATCGCGCGGGCCATAGCCGTTCGGCTGGAACCCGCGGACCTTGCCATTGCCGAAATAGCGCTCGGTCACGGTGGTGGTGTAGCCTTTGAGCGGAGAGATCACCCCGCCCTCGAGAATGGCGCGCAGGTCGACCTGATCGTGCACAACCTTGGTCTGGGCAAGGGCAAGAAAGCTGGTTCTGACATAGGTCGCATCGCCGCCAAGCCCCGCCAGATCCTGCCCGAACCTGAACAGCAGCCCCCCGTTGGGATTGAGCCCGCTTTCCCGATTGTCGAACGAATAGCTGTAGCCGAGCGCGGAGGTCACGCGGGCGCCCTCTTCGGCCAGAATGATGGCAGAGCTGTCGGGATCGGCCACGTTCCGGATCTCGTCCCGCGAGAGCACGTAATTCAGCTGCAGGCGGCTGCTGTCGGACAGCGGGAAGGCAAGCGAGGGCGAGATCGAGATGACCCGCGTGTCATAGTTCGCATGGTTTTGGGTCGAGCGCAGGTAGCTGGCGTTGAAGCCGAAGGTCACGTCGCGGCCAAGGAAGGCGGGTTCGGTGAAATCCAGCACGGAATCGATGTTGTCGCTGCCGCTTTGCACATTGATCGTCAGGCCCTGCCCGCGGCCAAGGAAGTTGGTTTCCGAAAAGCCGAAGTTCAGCCCGAAGCCGTTCGCGATGCCATAGGTCGCCCCGAAGCTGATCGAGCCGGTCGGTGCCTCGGACACGGCGACCTTGACCACGGCCTGATCGGCGCTGTTGCCAGAGCGCGCATCCACGGTCACGTCGGAGAAGTACCCAAGGGCGCGGATCCTTTCGGCGGCCTGCCGGATTTCGCTGGGGTTCAGCGGATCGCCTTCAACGGTGCGGAACTGGCGGCGCACGACCTGATCCAGCGTCGTGGTGTTGCCCTCGATGTCGATGCGCTCGACAAAGACCCGCTCGCCGCGGGTGATCGCAAAGGTGATGTCGAGGGTGCCGTCATGGTCGTTGCGGGTGATGCGCGGCTCGACCCGGATGAAGTTGAGACCCATTTTCAGGGCCAGAGCCTCCATCGCGGCGACGTTGTTGTCCACGATGTTGGGCGAATAGGTGACGCCAGAGCGCAACCGGCGCACCTTGTCGAAGGGTGCGGCATCCAGCCCCTCGACCTCGGACACGGTGTCGACGGCGCCGATCTTGAAGCTGCGGCCCTCCTGAATGGTGAAGGTCAGGAAGGTGGCGTCGCGGTCGCGGGAATATTCGGCGGTGGCATCAAGGATCTTGAAGTCGATATAGCCGCGCGACAGGTAGAAATCGCTGAGAAGCTGCTGGTCAAGGTCCAGCCGGCCCTCGTCAAGCGTGTCGCGCTGGATCAGGGCATGCAGGATTCCGGCCTGTTTGGTGCGCAAAAGCTGGCGCAGACGGTAGTCCGAGAAGTCACGGTTGCCGACAAAGTTCAGGCGCTGGATCTCGGACACCGCCCCTTCGGTAATCTCGAAAACCAGTGAGACGCGGTTGTCGGTCTGACGGATGATGCGCGGGGTCACGGTGGCGGCCATGCGGCCCCGCCCGCGGTAAAGCTCGGCAATCGCGGCGGCGTCGGCCTCGGCCTGTGCGGGATTGTAGACCAGACGGCTGCGCGACTTGGTGACGGCCAGCAGATCCTCGTCCTTGAGCCGCTTGTTGCCCTGATATTCGACCACGTCGAGCATCGGCAGTTCCTTGACCCGGATGACGAGGGTAGAGCCCTGCGGGTCAAGCTCGACGCTTTCAAAGAGACCGGAATTCACGATGCGCTGATAAGCGTCGTTCAGGGCCCCGGCCGAAAGCGGAGTGCCCTTTTCCAGCGCCGCAAAGGCCAGGATCGTGGCGGCATCGACCCGGGTGTTGCCCTCGATCGTGACGGCGGAGAAGCTGTAGCTCTGGGCAAGCAGCGGGGTTGCCGCCGGAATGGCGAACAGCACCAGCGCCAGCGACACACTCAGGGCGCGCAGCCCCGGATGAAGGCGACCATCGCGCGCTGAAAGCCAAAGCCTGGCGCTTGCCATGATCATCATTTCCTGCCCCACTGCGACACATCGTTAAGGCCTGACTAGCCACTCGGGACGGGGATGTCAAAAGCCAGACGACACCGGTTTGGCCACTGCACCACAGGCGGGCGGGATTCTGCGTAAAAACCTGTGGATAAGCCCGCGACGCGTGACACCCTGCCGCGTCAGTTGCACAGGAACAGATCGTTGGAGAAGGCAAACGCCATCAGGCTGAGCAGGAGCGCCATGCCCACGGTCATCAGAATCTGCTGCGCCTTGGCGTGGGGCGGACGGCGGGCGATGGCCTCATAGAGATAGAACACCAGATGCCCGCCATCCAGCACCGGAATGGGCAGCAGGTTGGCCAGCCCGATGGTCAGCGACATCAGGGCCAG
>JANMCI010000089.1:0-6748 GCA_031361245.1 Rhodobacterales bacterium | reverse complement strand
GCTGATCCACAGGTCGGCTTGCCGGGCGGGTTGATCGTCCTGCACCTGGCGGGACGGACGAGCGGAGGCCCACAGGACCTCGACGAAAACCGGGTGCTGACCAAATCGGTTTGCCACGCCGCCATTGCTTCGGCGGCCGCGCATGTCTTTGTGAAGTCCAGCGCCGCCGTTTATGCACCCGGGCCTGCCGCCCTGACGGAACGCGCGGAACCCGCCCCTGGCACCGCTTACGGTCGGTCAAAGCTGGCGGCCGAGCGGGTGGCCGCCGCCGTTCTGCGCGGCCCCGGCCTTACCGTGTTGCGGCTGGCCAATCTGGCGGGGGCGGATTCGCTTTTGGGCAATATCAGAGACGGTTTCCCCTCGATTCTGGACCCGGTTCCCGGCCAGCCGGGCGGGCCGGAGCGGTCCTATATCGGGCCGCGCGTTCTGGCGGCGGTTTTGCAGGCACTGGTGGCCCGTGCTGCGGCGGCAGAGCCGTTGCCCCGCATCCTTAACCTCGCCCAGCCCGGCGTGATTGCCATGGCCGATTTGCTGACCGCGCGCGGGCAGCCGTGGTCGTATGGTCCGGAGCGCGCCGAAGTGGTTCCGCGCGTGGTGCTGGACACCGGGCTGCTGCAAAGCCTTGTTCCGGTCCCGACTGCCACGCCCGCAGGTCTGGTGGCCGAGCTTGCCTCGGTTCCGGGATGGCCGCGATGACCCCGGCAAAACGTCTGGTCGACCTGGTTTTGGCCGTGGTCCTGATGGCGCTGCTGGCGGCGCCGTTCGGGCTTTTGGTGCTGTGGCTTTGGGCACGCGAAGGGCGCCCGGTGTTTTACGTCGCCGAACGGATGCGCGCGCCGGGGCGGCCGTTCCTGCTGTGGAAGCTGCGGACGATGTCGGTGGTGCCGCCAGAGGCCGGGGTGTCGGGCGGCAACAAAGCCGCGCGGATCACCGCAACGGGCCGCCTTCTGCGCCGGTCGCGTCTGGATGAGGTGCCGCAGCTTTGGAACATCCTGAAGGGCGACATGAGTTTCGTCGGCCCGCGACCGCCGCTGCGGTTGTATGTCGAGCGGTTTCCCGCGCTTTACGCCCGCGTGCTGCGAAGTCGCCCCGGCGTCACCGGTCTGGCAACCCTGACCTTTCACCGCCACGAAGAGGCGCTGTTGGCGAAATGCCGCACTTCCGCAGAAACAGACACTGTTTACGCCCGCCGCTGTGTGCCGCGAAAAGCGCGGATCGACCTGATCTACCAGCGGCGGCGCAGCATCTGGATGGATTTCCGTCTGATGTGGCTGACCTTTGCGCGTGCTGTAAAATTGAGCAAATAGGGCCCTTTCGAACAATGGTTTAGTGCCCGTCGCTTGATTGGTCCCGCCATTGGGCCTATGGTCCGGCGCAACACCCCCGGCCCGAGGGGTAGAATTAGGCCGAAATCCATTGGACAGCTCGGAAAAACACGCGCAGGTTGAACGTTCATGACTCAGCTCCGAAACAGCTTGTTCACGGCGGTTGACCAGCTCAACCGGGCGCACAAGCGTCGGGTCTTCCTGATGATCGATGTCATTTTGGCGCCGCTGGCCTTGGCGATCACCATGATGCTGGTCTATGCATCGGTCTTTCCGGTCTATGCGTTTGCCGATATGGGGATGATCTTTGTCGCCCTGCCGGCGCTGGCGGCTCTGCTGTCAACCGCGCTTTCCATCCCCAACATCAAACTCAAGGCATACGAATCGCTGGCCGTTCTGCGGACGGCGGGCCTGTCCGGGCTGCTGGCCATCGCGCTGTACGTCATGTGCCGGGCCGTCGGCGAGACCTTTCCGGTGCTGGGCATCAGCCTGTTCGGGCTGATCTTCTTTCTGTCGTCGGTCGGCATCAGGCTGGCGATGCTCAACCTTTATCTTTGGGTGTTGCGCTCGGGGCAGCGGCGCTGGCGGGTGCTGATCTATGGCGCGGGCACGACGGGCATCCAGTTGGCCGCCGCGCTGAAATCGCATGAGCAGATCGTGGTCGTCGCGTTTCTGGACGACAACGTCAATCTGCATTCCTTGACGGTCGCCGGTCTGCGGGTGCTGTCGCCGGACCGGATCGAAAAGATTGTCCAGGAGCGCGAGATCGACCGCGTTCTTCTGGCCATGCCGTCGGCCTCGCCGCCCAAACAGGCGCAGATCGCGCGGCGTCTGCAATCGCTGGGGCTGGATGTGCTGGCGCTGCCATCGTTCGCCCAACTGGTCGGTGCCGAGGCGCTGGTGGACAATCTGGCGCCGGTCGAGCCGGGCAAGTTCCTCGGACGCAAGCAGATCGAAGAGGTGCCGCCCGATGGGCTGGCCGCCTATTCCGGCCGCTCCATTCTGGTCACCGGGGCCGGGGGGACGATCGGATCAGAACTGTGCCGCCAGCTTTTGTCCTATCGCCCGCGCAAGCTGGTGATGTTCGAGATGAGCGAAGTGGCGCTTTATGACATCGACCGCGAATTGCGGGTCAGACCGGACGCCGGCCACACCGAGATCGTGCCGCTGCTCGCCTCGGTCACCGACAGCCGGGCGGCCCGCTCTGCCATGGCCGACCACGGCATCGAGGTTGTGCTGCACGCCGCCGCCTACAAGCACGTGCCCCTGGTCGAGGCGAACCCGGTTGCCGGCATGTCGAACAACGTCCTTGGCACCCGCACCCTTGCCGATGCCGCCGACGAGGCTGGGGTCGAGCGGTTCATCCTGATTTCCACCGACAAGGCCGTGCGCCCGACCAATATCATGGGCGCCTCCAAGCGGCTGGCAGAGATGGTCATCCAGGACCTTGCGAAACGCTCGCGCAAGACGGTGTTTTCGATGGTGCGCTTTGGCAATGTGCTGGGGTCCTCCGGTTCGGTTGTGCCGCTGTTTCGCGAACAGATCGCCAGTGGCGGGCCGATCACTCTGACTCACGACGACGTGACGCGGTATTTCATGACCATTGCCGAGGCGGTGAAGCTTGTGCTGCTGGCGGGTTCGTTCTCGCAGGTCAACGCCCAGAACGGCATGCATTCGGGGGGCGATGTTTTCGTTCTGGATATGGGCAAGCCGATGCGGATCCGCGATCTGGCCGAACAGATGGTCGAGGCGGCAGGGTATACCGTGCGCGACGCCGACCATCCGGACGGCGATATCGAGATCAAGATGATCGGCCTGCGCCCCGGCGAGAAGCTGCATGAGGAACTGCTGATCGGCGAGGGTCTGTTGACCACGCCCCACGCCAAGATCCTGCGCGCCCGCGAGGACAGCCTGTCGGAACTGGACATGGCCAAGGCGCTGCAGTCGCTGCGCAACGCCATGGCGACCGGGGACGCTCTGGCCGCGCGGGCCGTCGCCGCCGCCTATGTCGAGAACTTCGGTGACGTCAGCACCGACCAGACCCTGCGTTTCGCGCCCGAAATGACGCTGCCAAAGGCCGGTTCGACCTGAGCCGCGATTGACACGGTTGCGAACTGATCCGCCGTGTCACGCAAATTCAGGTTGAGCTTGTGGGTGCGACCCCTAAACTGTGCCGCAACGCGAGGGCCCATGAGCGCAGCAGCAAATCCAAAAGCCATCGTCGCCGGCCTCTTTCTGATCGCCCCGGTTTGGGGGTCAATTGCCACGGTCAAGGCCGAGTATGCGTCAAACCTCCATGTCAAGGAGGCCGCCGCAAGACCCTTGGGCTTGGTCAGCCGGATGCCAAGCGATTGCTGATCGAGAACACGAACCGCAATCTGCAGCGGACTGGCCTGACGGTCGGGCAGATCAGCGTCAGGGGCACCACCGCGCAGATCCGCTTGCGCACCACAATCCACGACGCACCCGCCCAGACCGCTGGCCGGATCGCGCGGGCCCTGACGCAGACCATGCCCGCCTTGGCCGAGGTGTTGTGGCGGTCGGTCAATCAGCGCCGGGCGCTCGACAGGCGCAACCACGACCTGATGTCTGCCCGCCGTGACGGGAAACAGGCTGGTCTTGACTCAGGCGCACCGAAGAGCGCCTGTTGTCCTTCAATTATCGAATGTGTTGGCCCCGCGTGAGATGGCTTCCCCTCCCCCCCAATCTGGTTGCGGCAGCCCTGCGGCTTTATCGCCGCACCGAACAGGCCGAGCTTGACCTGATCTCGGCCGGCGTCGCCTTTTTCGGCTTTCTTGCGATCTTTCCCGGCGTTGCCGCCGTCATCGCAATCTGGGGCACCGTGTTTGACCCCTCGGTCATCCGCACCCAGACCGATTTCCTGAAAGGCTTTCTGCCGCCCGAGGCGTTTGCGCTGGTGACCGCGCAGGTCGAGGGGCTTCTGGCGGTCCGCGGACCAAAGCTGGGCTGGGCCACCTTGCTGTCGACGCTGTTCGCCCTGTGGTCGGCCCGCGCCGGAGTGGCCGCCCTGATCCGGGGTCTGAACGCGATCCATCACCTGCCGAACCGACCCGGCGGCCACCACCAGTTGCGCGCCCTTTTGCTGACGCTGGTGCTGATCGGGCTTGCCCTTTCGGCCATGGTGCTGACCGTCATCGCCCCGATCCTGATCGAGGCGTTGCCGCTGACGCTGGACGACGCGTGGTGGCTGCACAAGGCCAACCTCGGTCTGGGGCTGATCCTGCTGGTGCTGGCAATCGGCATTGCCTACCGCGCCGGGCCCAATCATGCCACCATCCGCCCGCCCCTGTTCACCTGGGGACTTCTGGTGGCGGTTGTGCTCTGGGCGGCGGCGGCGCGCGGCTTCATGCTCTATCTTGCCAATTTTCCGGCCTATAACCGCATCTATGGCTCGATCGGGGCGGTGGTGATCCTGCTGATCTGGCTTTACGTCAGCGCCTATGCGGTCTTGCTGGGTGCTGCGGTCGATGCAGAGCGCCGCGTCAAGCGTCAGTAGTCGCGCTGCAGGAACACGCCGATTCCGGTCTGACCGTCCGAATCAAGATGACCCTTCAGCGTGATATGCGGCGCCAGATCGAGGTTCAGCGAGATCGAGCTTTTGCCGCCCTGACTGACCGTCGCCTCGGTATAGGCCTTGTCAGAGATGTATTTGCCCACCGTCAGGGCGGTCGAGCCGTCGTCGGCGGTCGTCACATCCAGATTGTCGATCCCGGCCCGTTTGCGCAGATTGCCGACCAGGCCTTCGCCGCCCGAGCCGACCAGCGTTGCGACCGCGCCAGCCAGCTGGATCCCCTGAAACGCGGTCAGATTTTCCAGCCCGCGGTCAAACAGCAGGCGGGCCAGCACCTCGTCCTGCGGCAGGGGAGGATCAGAGGTGAAGCTGACCTCGGGATCGTTCGCATTGCCCTCGATCAGGACAGATGCCGTGATGCCGTCGCTGTCGACCGAGGCCACGATCCGCACATAGGGAACCAGCGCGCCCTGCAGCTGCAAAAGCGCCTCGGACAGGTTCAGCCGGCGGCCCAGAATGTCCAGCTGCCCCCGGATCAGGCTGAAGGAGCCGGACGGCACGATGGCATTGGTATGCCCGCGCAGAACAAGGCTGCCGCCCAGCTCGGCATCCAGACCCCGGCCGCGGATAAAGACCTGATTGGGCGCATTCACCCGCACATCCAGGGCATATCCCGCACTTCCCCCCGCAGCACCCGGATCGCCCGGCCCCTCGGCGTGCCGCCGGGTGGCGCGGCTGGCGGCGGGTTCGTTGACATGCTGCAATCCCGGCAGCGCCCCGTCGGCACCGAAGCCGGAGGGGGGGATGCGCAACTCGGTCCGGCCAAGGTTGACGGTACCGGCTACCAGCGCCGTGCCCAGAATGGGACCGGTCACCGTCAAGGCACCATCCGCGCGCGTCGTGTAGAGATCCGGATCGCGCAACCCGACCCCGGTCAAGGACAGGGCAAGATCGGCGACATAGGGTCTGGTCAGGCTGACACTGCCGCGCATCGCGACGTTGCCGCCCGAGGTGACCCGGGCCACGCCCGACACCTGCGCCTGCCCGCCCGAAAGCTGCGCCGTGCCACCCATATCCGTCAGCGCGAAGTTCTGCCCCGGATCGGCCAGACGGCCGCCCGACAGCGTGACCGGTCCGCTCAGCGACGCCAGACCAATCGGCCCCTGCATCCGCAGATCAAACCTGACCGGGCCGCTCAGTGACCGGGGTGCCGCGGCCTTGTTCGCCAGACCCGCCGACGCCGTGCCCCTGATCGCCAGATCGGCGCGGCGAAGGTCGCGTGTCAGTCGCCCCGTGACGGTGGCATCGATCTGCGCCGGCCCCTTTGACTTGAGGTCGAGCGCATAGCCGGTCGCATCCTGAATGGCGGTGCCGGTGCTGGTCAGAGCGCCGGGGAACTGCGGGTAAAGCAGGCCAAGATCAAAGATCCGGTGCTCAACGATCAGCCGACGCTCGGTTCCGTTCAACTGGCCGGTCGCGACAAGGCGCATCTGAGGGTTGAAGAGGTTCAGATCCGCGACCCCGATGCCATCCGGCGTCAGGTCCAGTGCTGCGGTCATGCTGGTGTTGCCGCGCAACAGAATGTCGACCTCGGTCTGTCCTACGGCAAGGGCGGCCAATCCCGCATCCACCAGAAGGCGGCCGCGCTGTGGCTGGCCGGTAAAGCGCAACTTGCCATCCAACGTCCCGCGCAGGCCAAAGCCAAGGGCGCGCAGATCGGTCAATTGCAGGGTGGCGTCGATGTCGTTGTTAGCGGCGCTCATCCGGCCCTTGGCCTGCAGGGTGCCCGACAGCAGGGTCAGATCGGCCTGCCGGATCAGGGCGTCACCGTCCTTGACACTCAGCGCAAGCTTGAGCTGGCTTTGCCCGCGCAGCAGACCGTCAAGCTGCC
>JANMCI010000049.1:0-2966 GCA_031361245.1 Rhodobacterales bacterium | reverse complement strand
GTCGCATCCAAAGCCTCGACCTGCAAGGACAAGGCGCCGTCGCCTGCAAGGATCATTTCGATCCGCCCCGTGCCGTCCTCGCCGGGCGTGAACTGGATCGACAGCAGCGACAGCACCGTGTCGGCCTCCTTGCGGTCAATGCCCTGCGATTTGACCGACAGGACATCCTCGAACACCAGCAGGCTTTGCACCCGCTCAAACCCGCGCTTGGCCCGCAGGGCCGCCTCACGATCCTCCCAGCGAAACCGGTTCAAGAGCAGCGCAAAACGCCGCCGCTTTGGGACATAGGACATTTCCGTGATCGGAAACACGGCGTCCTGCAACAGCGTCGACAGCACCGTCAACCCTTCGCCATCCTGCGCGATCAGCCGCAGCGGGTTCTCGTCGGCGTCCTCGAACCGCGCGTCGTTCACGCCTTGATCCGTTCGATCTGCGCCCCGCAGGCCCGCAGCTTTTCCTCGACCCGCTCATAGCCGCGGTCAAGGTGATAGACCCGGCTCACCACCGTCTCGCCCTCGGCCGCCAGCCCGGCGAGGATCAGCGAGACCGAGGCGCGCAGGTCCGTCGCCATCACCCGCGCACCGCGCAGCTTTTCAACGCCCTTCACCGTGGCATGACCGCCATGGACCTCGATCTGCGCGCCCATCCGGGTCAGTTCGGGGGCATGCATGAAGCGGTTCTCGAAAATCTTTTCCTCCAGCACCGAGGTGCCGTCCGCGGTACAAAGCAGCGCCATCATCTGCGCCTGCAGATCGGTCGGAAAGCCGGGGAAGGGCTCGGTCGTCACATCGACCGCTTTGACCCGCCCGTTCTTGCGCGACACTTTCAACCCGCGCGCGGTCTCGGTCACCGAAACCCCGGCCTCATCCAGCTTTTCGGCAAAGGCGCCCACAAGATCCAGCCGCCCGCCGATGCACTCCACTTCACCGCCACATATGGCGGGAACCAGCATATAGGTGCCAAGCTCGATCCGGTCGGTCACCACGGGATGGGTGGCGCCGTTCAGTCGGTCCACACCCTGAATGGTAATGGTCGAGGTGCCTTCGCCCTCGATTTGCGCGCCCATCTTGCGCAGGCAGCGGGCAAGGTCGGCAATCTCGGGCTCGCGCGCCGCGTTCTTCAGAACCGTCGTACCCTTGGCCAAACTGGCCGCCATCAGCGCGTTCTCAGTGGCCCCGACTGACACGAACGGGAACTCGAATACGGCCCCCTTCAGCCGCCCTCCCGGTGCCTTGGCGTGAATATACCCGTCGCGCAGATCCAGCACGGCCCCCATCGCCTCCAGCGCCCGCAGATGCAGATCCACCGGCCGCGCGCCGATGGCGCAGCCGCCCGGCAGGGACACCACCGCATGGCCATCCCGCGCCAGCATCGGTCCCAGCACAAGGATCGAGGCGCGCATCTTGCGCACGATGTCATAGTCGGCGGTATGGTTCGAAATGTCATGACTCGACATGGCCAGAACAAGGCCGTCCTGCAGGCTGGCGACCTCCGCCCCCAGCGACTGCAAAAGCTGGGTCATCGTGGCGATGTCGCTCAACCGCGGTGCATTTGTCAGCGTCAGCGGCTCTTCACTCAGCAGCGTGGCCGGCATCAGCGTCAGACAGGCGTTCTTGGCGCCTGCAATCGGGATCGCCCCCGACAAAGCCCCGTTGCCCCTTACCAGAATCGAATCCATCTGCCCGCCTCACTCGTTGTCATTGTCCGCGCCGGTCACGCCGGCCGTTGTCTCGTCCGCAGGACCCGCACCGGTCTTGGCCCGCGCCTGCGCTTTCCGCTTGCCCATATTCGCCTTCAAGGCAGCCTTCAATCTCGCCTCGCGGTGCTGGACCCGCGAAGATTTGACTGGTTTGCTCGGCTCCGGGTACGGCTCGCGGGTCATGGCGACCTCCTTAACGCAGGCGTCGGCGGGGGTCCAGTTCCCAAGGTCAGATTGCGCTTGCATGGCCGATTGTTTGCGTCTAATCACCCGCCACGTCGCGCAGGGAGCCCTGCCTGACCCCGGCGCTGCAGTAGCTCAGTGGTAGAGCACTCCCTTGGTAAGGGAGAGGTCGAGAGTTCAATCCTCTCTTGCAGCACCATCTATCCCGCCGATCTCAGTGAAATCTTCATGCCTTGTGGAGTCAGTGCCATTTGTGGCGCCAGAACAGGTCCCGGCAATGGGTGTTGAAACGGCTGCAAGGCGGCGGCATTGGAGACAAAAAGGCGGTCGATTCCGAGCTCGGATCGCGATGTCCGGGGCCTTGCAGAAAGTCGTCTCCAACTCCGAAATGTTGGAACCGCTTGGTGGAGACTGCCGCGTTCTGGACCCCTTGAACGTTGTCGCAGCGGGTTGCCTAGGGGCCTCGGGCCATAAGTGAAACTGAGGCGACCCGTCGCGTTTCGCCTGACATGGCAGGACCATCCAGCCCTCAAACGCTTTCTGCGCCGTCCAGCACCAAAGCCTGACCGGTCATGAACGACGACTGGTCCGACGCCAGAAACACGATGCCCTGGGCGATCTCGTCCACCGTGCCAAAGCGGCGCATCGGAATGGCCGAGGCGACGTAACTTTCCAGCGATTTGCGCCCGCCCATCTGGTGTTCAAACCCGGCATTGAAAGCGGTGTCGATGAACCCGGGGCACAGGGCGTTGCAGCGCACATTATAGCGGGCGCAATCCAGCGCGATCTGTCGGGCCATAGCCACCACGGCGTGTTTGGTGGTGGCATAGGCGATCATCTCGCGGTCGAATTGCACACCGGAGTTTGACGCGGTGATGATGATCGAGCCGCTGCCCTGCCTGCGCATGACCGGCATTGCTGCCTGGGCCGCCAGAAAATGCGCCCGCACATTCAGCCGCCACGACGCATCCATCTGGTCCGCCGTCACCTGTTCCAGCGTGCCGGGTATCTGGATCCCGGCGTGAGAGTGCAGGATGTCCAGCCGCCCCTCGCGGGCGATTACCGCACCGATTGCCTTTGTCAG
>JANMCI010000034.1:0-9795 GCA_031361245.1 Rhodobacterales bacterium | reverse complement strand
CCCCGTCAGCGTCGAGGCCTTCCTCAAGGGCTATTCGATCGAGGTGATGCCGCGCACCGCCGAAAAGGTCGAGGATTTCCGCGCCCTCCTGCCCCGTGGCACCCGGGTCTACATCGCCCATATCGAGGGCACGCCGATCGAGGACATGGTCGCAACCGCAAAGCGCATCGCTGGCGAAGGCTTTGACGTGATGCCGCACTTTCCGGCCCGCATCATCCATGACAAAGCCACCCTTGCCGACTGGATCGCCCGCTATAAAGGTGAGGCCGGCGTCAAGCAGGGCCTGCTGCTGGGCGGCGGCGTCAACACCCCGGCGGGCGATTTCGACAACTCGATGCAACTGATCGAAACCGGCCTCTTCGACGGCTTTGACCGCCTGCACGTGGCGGGCCACCCCGAGGGCAACAAGGACATCGACAAGAACGGCGGCGACCGCATCGTCCTTCAGGCCCTGAAGTGGAAGAACGACTTCGCCAATCGCTCCGACGCCAAGATGGCCATCGCCACCCAGTTCTGCTTTGAAGCCGCCCCCGTGATCGCCTGGGCCGATCGTCTGGCCGCCGAGGGCATCACTCTGCCGATCCATATCGGCGTCGCCGGCCCCGCCAAACTGCAAACCCTGATCAAGTTCGCCATTTCCTGCGGCGTCGGCGCCTCCTTGCGCGTGCTGCAAAAACGCGCGATGGACGTGACCAAGCTTTTGCTGCCCTATGAGCCGACCGAGTTCGTGACTGAACTGGCGGCCCACAAGGCCGCTAACCCGAATTTCGGCATCGAACAGGTGCATTTCTTCCCCCTTGGCGGCATCAAGACCAATGCCGCCTGGGTCACCGAAAACGGCGGCGCCGCGGGCGTTCCGGCAAACGCATAAGGCCCAGAAAGGCAAGAATCCACATGACCCGCACCGTCATCGAATCGAAAACCAAGACCGTGATCATCGGCTTTGACGAGCCGTTCTGCGTCATCGGCGAACGCATCAACCCAACTGGCCGCAAAAAGCTGGCGGCCGAGCTTGAGATGGACAATTTCGACACCGTCATCCGCGACGCGCTGGAACAGGTCGCCTGCGGCGCCAACATTCTGGACGTGAACTCGGGCGCCGTCTTTACCAACAAGATGGCCAGCGACCCGCGCTATGCCGACAACAACTTCACCGAACCGCCGTTGATGAAAAAGCTGATAGAGATCATTCAGCAAACCGTTGACGTGCCGCTTTGCATCGACAGTTCCGTCCCCGGAGCACTTGAGGCGGGCTTGCTGGCCTGCGAGGGGCGCCCGCTCCTGAACTCGGTCACCGGTGAGGAAGAGCGGCTGGAGCGCATCCTGCCGCTGGTCAAGAAATACAACGTGCCGGTTGTCGCCATCTCCAACGACGACACCGGGATTTCGCAAGACCCTGACGTGCGCTTTGCCGTCGCCAAGAAGATCGTCCAGCGCGCCGCCGATTTCGGCATCCCGGCGCATGACATCGTAGTTGATCCTCTGGTCATGCCGGTCGGTGCCCTCGGCTCCGCCGCCCGCCAAGTCTACACTCTGGTTCGCCGTCTGCGCGACGAATTGGGCGTCAACACCACTTGCGGGGCCTCCAACATCTCGTTCGGCCTGCCGCTGCGTCACGGCATCAACGCGGCCTTCCTGCCCATGGCCATCGGGGCCGGCATGACCTCCGCCATCATGAACCCGGTCCGCCAGGTTGAGATGGAGGCGATCCGCGCCGCCAACTTCCTGATGGACCATGACGCCAATGGTGGCGAATGGATCCGTTTCGCCAAAGTGGTCGAGGCCGTCGAAGCGGGGGCGAGCTTTGCCGAAGCATCGGCTGCGGCGTCTGCAGCAACTTCTGGTCGCCGGGGTGGCCGCCGCGCTCGTGGCTGATCACGGCACCTCCGGACCAAACCACACGCCATAAAACCAACAAATTCCGCTGTCTTTTCAACAAGACCAACGGAGTTTGCTTTTCGGACCCGGCGCGTCCACGCCCTGGCGGTCCGCAAATCCGGTCAGTCTGCGGCGGCCTCGGCCATGGCCGGTCGAATGGACTGCTCCAGCACCGTCTCGGTGATCGGCCCGGCCCAGCGCAGCACCACCTTGCCGTTGCCGTCGATCACATAGGTTTCGGGGACACCATAGACCCCCCAGTTCAACGCCATCCGCCCGCTGTCAGCACCGATCTTTGCGTAAGGGTTGCCAAGCTCCGCCAAAAGGCCCAGCGCCGCATCCGGCTTGTCCTTGTAATTGATCCCGTAGATCAGGACCCCTTCGGCGGCCAGTTTCTCCAGCATCGGATGCTCCACCCGGCAGGGTTGGCACCAGCTTGCCCAGAAGTTGACAAGCTTCACCCCCGGCGCGGTCAGGTCACCCTGCGTAACCGTCGACCCGCTGCCCAAGGCCGTCACGCTGACCTCGGGGGCCGGGCGCCCCTCCATGGTTGACGGCAAGGCCTGATCACCGTTCCGCATCCCCATCCAGAAGGCAAGCGCCAGACCGGCAAAGGCCACCGGCGGCAGGATCATCAGCGGCTTAACCATTGTCGCGTCCCCTCGCCTCGATCTCCTCCAGCGCACGCTTGACCCGGCGCCCCTGCCAGATTGTCAGCACCAAAAGGGCCACCAGCAGGACCAGCGCCGCGCCATAGGCCCCCAGAACGGTGCCGGCATATTTCCCCAGGTCTGGCATCATGTCCTGCGCTCCCGTGCCAACAGCGCCTTGATCCGGCGCGACCGGATCTCGGTCCGGGTGCGCAACAGCACCAATGTCACAAACAACAGCACAAACCCCGCAATGCAGGTCCACAACGGCCAGGCGTAGATGTCTGACACGTGCTCCTCCTTGTCGACACTCAACGATGCCCCCTGATGCAGCCCCTGCGACCAGAACATCACCGCATAGCGCGACAGAAAGGCAAAGACCGAGCCGACAATGCACAGAACGGATGTGAGGTCAGCCGCCGTGTCAGGGTCCTCGATCGCCTCCCACAGCGCGATATAGCCAAGGTAGAACAGCCCCAGGATCAGGAACGAGGTCAGCCGCGGGTCCCACGCCCACCACGTCCCCCACATCGGCTGCCCCCAGATCGCCCCGGTGGCCAGCCCGATCAGCGTGAAGGTCAGACCGACCGGTGCCGCAGCCTTTGCCGCCAAAGCGCTGACATGATGCCGCCTGACCAGCCAGATCAACGACCCCGCCAGCATCATGAACCATGCCGACACCGCCATCATGGCGCTTGGCACATGCAGATAGATGATCTTGACGGTCGAGCCCTGTTTGTAGTCGTCCGGCGTGAAAAAGAACCCCCAGACCAACCCGGCGGCCAGCACCAGCACCGCCAGAGCCGAAACCCATGGCAAGGCCCAGCCCGAGGTCTGCATGAACTTCTTCGGATTGGCGTATTCCCAGATCGACATGGCGTTTGGTTGCCCCTTGGCCCGCAGGATTTCAAGTCACAGTAGCGTCAGTTGCTACCGAAGGTTGGCGCGAATTGCCGCAGCCGAGGCAAAAGGCAAGGTGGCCACCGCCGCAAGCGTAATCCCCGCGAGCAGAAACAGCGGCGTTCCCGGCGACACCCCGGCTGCCCCCCGTTTGACAACTTCGGTGCCAAATATCAACGTCGGCACGTACATTGGCAGGACCAGCAGGCCCAGAAGCAGACCGCCACGCTTCAACCCCACCGTCAGCGCCGCACCAAATGCGCCGATCACCGACAGGGCCGGCGTGCCAAGGCCCAGCGCCACCAACAGCCAGACATAGCCATCCGGTGCAAGGTTCATCAGCAAGGCAAGAACCGGCGAGATCAGCGTCAGCGGCAAGCCGGTCACCAGCCAATGCGACACGGATTTCACCGCCACCACCCCTTCCATCGGGATCGGCGCCGTGGCCAGCAGGTCCAGCGAGCCGTCCTCGAAGTCCAGCGCGAAAATCCGGTCCAGCGACAAAAGACACGCCAGCAACGCCCCGACAAACAGGATGCCGGGCGCGATGCGGCGCAACACCTCCTGCTCCGGCCCAACCCCCAGCGGCACCAGCACCGCCACCATCAGAAAGAAGGCAAGGCCAAGGCCAAAGCCTCCGCCCGCCCGGACCGCCAGACGCAGGTCCCGGATCAACAACGCGATCATGCGAAAGCCCCGTCAAAGGCGCCGTCATACCGCTCCGCCGCCCGGAACTGCGTCAGGTCCAGAACACCCGCTTCGGGCAAACCCAAGTCAACATGCGTCGCGATCAGCGCCGCACCGCCCTGCCCCAGATGCGCGCGCAGAATTGCGCCAAACAGCGCCACCGACGCCGTGTCAAGCGACACCGTCGGCTCGTCGAGCAGCCAGACCGCCCGCCCCGAAACCAGAAGCCGCGCCAAACCCAGCCGCCGCTTCTGCCCGGCCGAAAGGTCAGCGGCGCGCCGTCCACGCAAGTTGGCCAAGTTCATTGACGACAGCGCGGCCTCGACCCCGTCCATGCCATTGACAGCCGCCCAGAACGACAGGTTTTCCGTTACCGTCAACCCCGCCTTCAACCCGTCCGCATGGCCCGCATAGGCGATTTCGTCGCCGACAATCGAACCTGCGACAGGGGGCTGCAACCCGGCCAAGGTGCGCAGAAGCGTTGTCTTGCCGATGCCGTTGGGCCCACGCAGCACCAGCACCTGACCCGGGGCCAGCTGCAGACTGACCCCTTCCAGCACGGTCACCCCGCCCCGCGCCACGCTCAAATCCTTGACATCCATCATCATGTGACAGCCCTAGCGGATCACAAAGCCCCCGGAAAGCCCCTTGAAACCGCTCTCCTGACGCAGTCAGACCCAAGCCTGCCGCATTCGGACCTTGCGCGCCCATGTTCCCACCCTAGAAAGACGGTAGAATTGGAGTCCCGCATGTCCGACACCGCCGCACCCGACGCTCTTGTCATCTTCACCCCGTCCGGCAAGCGCGGCCGCTTTGCCCATGGCACGCCGGTTCTGACCGCCGCCCGCCAGCTGGGGGTCGATCTGGACTCGGTTTGCGGCGGACGCGGCATCTGCTCCAAATGTCAGATCACCCCGGGCTACGGCGAGTTTGCCAAGCACGGTCTGACCGTCGCCGATGACGCCCTGACCGAATGGAACGAGGTCGAGGCGCGCTACAAACGCATACGCGGCATGGCAGAGGGGCGGCGCCTTGGCTGTCAGGCCAAGGTGATGGGCGATGTCGTGATCGACGTGCCGCCCGAATCTCAGGTCCACAAGCAGGTTATCCGCAAATCCGCGACCATGCGCGACATCGTGATGGACCCTGCCACCCGGCTTATATATGTCGAGGTTGACGAGCCCGACATGCACGAGCCGACCGGCGATTTCGAACGCCTTGCGCGCGCGCTGAAAGAGCAGTGGAACATCGAAGGCATCGCCGCCGAACTCAGCCTGATGCGGCGCCTGCAACCGGCTCTGCGCAAGGGCGGCTGGAAAGTGACCGTCGCTCTGCACAAGGGCAACCACGACGCCCGCTACCGCATTCTCGACATCTGGCCCGGCTATCATGAGGGCAAACTCCTCGGCCTCGCCATCGACCTCGGCTCCACCACCATCGCGGCCCATCTGTGCGATCTGGCCGATGGCACCGTTCTGGCCTCGTCTGGCGTCATGAACCCCCAGATCCGCTTTGGCGAAGACCTGATGAGCCGCGTCTCCTATGCGATGATGAACCCCGGCGGCGACAAGGAAATGACCTCCGCCGTCCGCACGGCCATCAACGGTCTGATCCAGTCGATCTGCACCGAGGCCCGCGTCGATACCAAATGGGTTTACGAGCTGGTCTTCGTCTGCAATCCGGTCATGCACCACCTGCTTCTGGGCATTGATCCGGTCGAACTGGGTCAGGCCCCCTTCGCTCTTGCCACCTCCAGCAGCCTCAGCCTTGATGCCCGCGACCTTGACCTCGCCGCCGTCAACCACGCGGCCCGGGTCTATATCCTGCCCTGCATCGCAGGCCATGTCGGGGCCGACTGCGCCGCCGTGGCCCTGTCCGAAGAGCCCAACAAGTCCCGCGACATGGTCCTGATCGTTGATGTCGGCACGAATGCCGAGCTACTTCTGGGCAATGAAACCCGCGTACTGGCCTGTTCCTCGCCCACCGGCCCGGCGTTTGAGGGCGCTCAGATCTCCTCCGGCCAACGTGCCGCCCCCGGCGCGATAGAGCGGGTCGAGATCGACGCTGCGACCAAAGAGCCCCGCTTCAAGGTCATCGGCTCTGATCTGTGGTCCTCCGACCCCGGTTTTGCGGCTGCCACCGCCAACATCGGGATCACCGGCATTTGCGGTTCGGGCATCATCGAAGCGGTTGCCGAAATGCGCATGGCCGGTCTTGTGGACCAGCAGGGCCTGATCGGCTCGCCCGATCAGACCGGCACCTCCCGCGCGGTCCCCGAGGGCCGCACCCATTCCTATCTTCTGCATGACAGCACCGCCTCAGGTGGTCCGCGCATCATGGTGACCCAAGGGGACATCCGGGCGATCCAGTTGGCCAAGGCGGCCCTTTATGCCGGGGCACGCCTGCTGATGGACGAAATGGGCATCACCCATGTCGATCGCGTGACCCTTGCCGGGGCGTTTGGCGCCCATATCTCGCCCAAGCACGCCATGGTGCTGGGCATGATCCCCGATGCGCCGCTCGACAAAGTCACCTCCGCAGGCAATGCCGCCGGTACGGGCGCGCGTATCGCGCTGTGCAATGTCGCCTCGCGCAATGCGATCGAGGACACCGTCCACCATATCCACAAGGTCGAAACCGCGATCGAGCCGCGCTTTCAAGAGCACTTTGTCAACGCGACCGCCATTCCCCACGCCACAGACCTCTTCCCCCATCTGGTGGGCGTGGCGACGCTGCCCCAGGTCAGCTTCAACATGTCCGGCTCGTCCGGCGACGGCGGGCGGCGCCGAAAACGGGGGTGACAGGCTTTTGCGGGTAAGATAGCGTCACACAATGTCCGATGATCCTATCGCCATTCTTCTGCAAGGCACGGCCGCTCAGGATCGCGCAGCCTTTCGTGAACTCTATTCCACAAGCTCCTCGAAACTAATGGGAGTTCTGCTCCGTATCCTTGGTCAGCGGGCAGAAGCGGAGGATGCGTTGCAGGAGGTTTACACCAGGGTCTGGCTGAAGGCGGGTCGCTATGATCCGTCCAAAGGCCGTGGCATGACCTGGTTGATCGCTCTCTCCCGCAACCTTGCCATTGACCGGTTGCGCCAGCGGTCCGACCACATCAACGACGATGACGCGATGGAGGCCGTGTCAGACCCAGCACCCCGCGCCGAAACGCGGATGATCGCAACCGGCGAGGCGCGCCGGATCAACGACTGCTTTGCAACGCTGGAACCCGACCGGGCCGAGGCGTTGCGCGGGGCCTATCTGACCGGCTTGTCCTATACCGAGCTTGCCACGAAATTCGATGTGCCGCTGAACACGATGCGGACATGGTTGCGGCGCAGTCTCCTTCGATTGAAGGAGTGCATGGGATCATGAGCGATCTGCCGCACCTCACCCCCGACGAAGAAGACGATCTGCTGGCTGCGGAATATGTCTCGGGCTTGCTGGACCTGCCCGAATGGACGGCCGCCGCGACGCGGCTGCGCAATGACCAGCGCTTTGCCGCCCGCGTCACCGATTGGGAACAGCGCCTGTCTGGCCTGAACGACGACTACCCCGAAGTTGCCGCGCCCGACCTGATGCCTCAGATCGAGGCACGTCTGTTCCCGCAAGCCGCCAAGCCCGGCTGGTTCAGAAACCTGTGGACCTTTGGTGCCACGGCGGCGGCCGCACTGGCGGTGGTCGTCTATCTCGCCCTGACACCTGCTGCGCCAAGCTTCACCGCAACGTTGGTCGCCGAGGGCAGCGATTTGCGCTACGAAGCGGTGATCACGCAGGACAGGCTGACCATCACCCACGTCTCAGGCGTCGGTACCGATGCCAACCACAGCCTTGAATTGTGGATCATCGCGGGTGACAATCCGCCAAGGTCGCTCGGCATCCTGCCCGATGACAGCGAAACCATCACGCTTCCCGGCGTGCAGCCCGGCCAGATCCTCGCCATCACGGTCGAACAACTCGGAGGCTCGCCGGATGGCAAGCCGACCACGGCTCCGGTTGCGGTGGGCGAACTGACTGCCGCCTGAGGCTTCTGCGGCCCTGTCCGGCCCGGTTTCATCGCCCTGCACCTTTTCCCTGTCACGAAGCCGTGAGACTGCGCCGGCGCTGAAACTTAATCCCGCCCACTCGCGTTGCTGCTGATGTGAGGCGGGATTGGCCCGCCCCGAACAACGCTCAGGGAGCAACCACAATGAAAACCCTTCTTATGTCAGCCGCTGCTTTCACCCTCTCCGCCGGTTTCGCCTTGGCCGAAAACCCCATGGTTGGCGGTGCTGCGATGCTTGACACCAAGAACATCATCGAGAATGCGGTGAACTCGGCGGACCATACCACGCTGGTGGCTGCGGTTCAGGCGGCTGGTCTTGTTGAAACCCTGTCGGGCGCGGGTCCCTTCACGGTGCTGGCTCCGACCAACGAGGCCTTCGCCAAGCTGCCCGCCGGCACCGTCGAGAACCTGCTCAAGCCCGAGAACAAGGACACCCTGGTCAAGATCCTGACCTGCCACGTCATCGCCGCCAATGCGATGTCGGGCGACATCATGGGCATGATCGATGCGGACGGCGGCAAGCATGTCGTTGACACCGTCGGCGGCTGCAAGTTCACCCTGTCCTCGAAGGACGGCAAGGTGATGATCGAGGACGAAATGGGCAACATGGCGACCGTGACCATCGCCGACGTCAAGCAGTCGAACGGCGTCATCCATGTCATCGACACGGTTCTTATGCCCAAGATGTGATCCCCCCACTGATCCCGGGGTGATTGCTGCGGGTCGGGCCGTCGTGACATTGTCCCCACGCGGGACCTGACCAGCGGAGGGGTTCCCGGCAGTCTTGCCGGGGACCCTTTTTTTGCATGCCTCCTTGATCCCGCCCGGCGCCCGGGTTATCTGAAAGGCGTCGCGGGTGTATCTCAATGGTAGAGAAGCAGCTTCCCAAGCTGATGACGAGGGTTCGATTCCCTTCACCCGCTCCATCTTCCCATTCCCATGGCCCTGCGGTAGCAAGCAGCATCCATGGAGGAGGGAGTTTTCCAAATGAGCGATATCAAAAGGATTGGCGTCGGCGCCCGCATGTCGGAGGCCGTCTGCTATAACGGCATCGTCTGGGTGGCGGGTCAGGTCGGCAAGCCCGGCGGCAGCGTCGCCCAGCAGACCGCCGATTGTCTGGCCGAGGTTGACCGGATCCTGGCCGACGCGGGCACCGACAAGACCCGCATCCTGTCGACCCAGATCTGGCTGGCCGACATCAAGACCTTTGGCGAGATGAATGCGGTCTGGGACAAATGGGTTCCCGCAGGCCATACCCCGGCCCGCGCCACGGGCGAGGCAAAGCTGGCCACCCCCGACTACAAGGTCGAAGTCATCGTCACGGCGGCCCTGCGCTGAACCGGCCCAGATCGCGCCGAAAGACCGGCGGTGTCGTCAAAAGCGACATCGCATTTTCCTATTTTATTTCAGGTAGTTGCAGGTTTTCATTAACCTGAAATTAACCCCTGCCGCAGGCTTTGGCACGACGTTTTCCGCCCCCGCAGCCGCGCCCGTCCTTCTGGCGCTGGTCGGCATCTGGCACAACCAGATCTGCGGCCATACCACCCGCGCCGTGCTGCCCTATGACCAGCGGCTGCTGCGCCTGCCGGCCTATCTGCAGCAACTGGAGATGGAGAGCAACGGCAAGCGCGTGGCGAT
>JANMCI010000448.1:0-3488 GCA_031361245.1 Rhodobacterales bacterium | reverse complement strand
CGCAATGCTCTTCCGCGATCCGCATGAAGATTACACGCGAATGCTGCTGGCAGCGACGCCCAGCATCCACTCCCCGCGGCGCAAGCGGGGCCTGAAATGACTGAACTTGGCAAGCCCAACGAGGTGATCCGTATACAATCGACCACCAAGGTGTTCGGCGGCAGCGGGCTGTTCCGCCGCACAGTTGGTGTCAAGGCGGTTGACGAGGTCACCCTGTCAGTCCAACGCGGCCAGACGCTGGGGATCGTGGGCGAGTCTGGGTCGGGCAAATCCACCCTGTTGCGGATGGCCTTACGGCTGATCCCGCCCACTTCCGGCACTGTCGAAGTCGATGGGCAGGATATCTGGGGCCTGAAGGGATCAGACCTGAAGGCCTTCCGGCGCAAGGTGCAGCCCATCTTCCAAAACCCCGCCTCTTCCTTCAACCCACGCCAAAGCGTCGGCCAGATCCTGTCTGCCCCGCTGGAGGTGCACGACATCGGCGACCGCGACAGCCGACGGGCCAAGGTGGTGGCACTGCTTGAACGTGTGGGCCTGCCCAAAGATGCTATTGACCGCCACCCGCATCAATTGTCAGGCGGCCAGAAGCAGCGCATCGCCATCGCGCGCGCCGTAATCCTTCAGCCTGAGGTGGTGCTGGCGGATGAGCCGACCTCGGCGCTTGACGTATCGGTGCAGGCACAGGTGCTGGACCTGTTCGACGAAATTCGGCGCGATCTGGGTCTGACCGCCATCTTCGTCAGCCACAACCTGGCAGTAATCCGCCAGGTCAGCGACCAGATCGCCGTGATGCGCCACGGACAGTTGGTCGAGTATGGTGCGGCCGATCAGGTCTTTGGTGCCCCGCGCCACGACTACACCAAAACGCTGATCGCGGCGGTTCCGGACCACCGCAAGCTGATGCAGGCCCTCTGACCCTCAGGAGAGACAGAATGTTCCAACTCAACACCTTTTCCATCGCAGCCCGCTGCCCCCGCACCGGCATGCTGGGCGTGGCAGTGTCGACCGCGGTTCCGGCCGTGGGTGGGATCTGCAGCTATATCAAGGAAGGCGTGGGCGCCATTGCGACGCAGTCCTGGGTTAACCCCTACCTTGGCATCGACGGGCTGAAGCTGATGGAGCAGGGGCTTTCGGCGGAAGAGACGCTGACCAAACTCCTCGCCGACGATCCGGGCCGCGATGACCGACAGATGGGCATCGTCGACGCGCAGGGCCGGGTGGCCGCCTTTACCGGCGCCTCTTGCGTGACCTATGCGGGCCATATCCTGGGCAGCGGTTTCACTGTGCAGGGCAACAGGCTGGTCGGCGCCGACACCATCAACGCCATGGCCGCCGCTGCAAAGGCCAGCGAGGCTTCTGACCTGACCGAACGTCTGTTGCTGGTGCTTGAGGCCGGTCAGGCTGCGGGCGGCGACAAGCGCGGCAAGCAATCGGCGGCCCTGAAGGTCTTCAACCGCGAGGCCTATCCCTGGCTTGACATCCGCGTCGACGAACACCGCAACCCGGTGTCCGAGTTGCGCCGCATCTTCGAGATTGCCAAGCATCAGCTTCTGACTTTCACCAAGGGCATGCCGACGCGCGCCAACCCACTGGCCTCGCTGCCGTCCGAGGTGACCGCGATGCTGCTGACCCCGCCGCCCTACCGCCCCGGAGGCTCGGGCGGGCTTTGAAACACATTACCCCTACAGAGCTTATCCTGCGCGACCTGGTCGCCTTCGACACGACCAGCGCGAAATCGAACTTGGGACTGATCGCCTATGTGCAGAGCTACCTGGCCTCACACGGCATCGCCTCGCGTCTGGTCCCGGATGGCAGTGGGACCAAGGCCAATCTTTGGGCCACCATCGGCCCGGACGTGGACGGGGGCCTGGTTCTCAGCGGTCACACCGACTGCGTGCCCGTGGTGGGCGAGGTCTGGCAATCCGATCCCTTCACCCTGACTGAGCGAGACGGAAAGCTGTACGCGCGCGGTTCAGCCGACATGAAGGGTTTCGTCGCCGCAGCCCTTGCCGCGGTGCCGGATCTGATCGCGATGCAGTTGGGCCGCCCTGTGCATCTTGCCCTGTCACATGACGAGGAAATCGGCTGCATCGGCGTGCGCACACTGTTGCAAGATCTGTCGGACCGGGGCCAAAAGCCCGCGATGTGCATCGTGGGTGAACCCACGCTGATGCAGGTCGTAACCGGCCACAAGGGCGGGCGCGCCTATCGCTGCCATTTCACCGGCCACGCGGTGCACTCGAGCCTTGCCCCGCAGGGCCAGAACGCGATCGAATCCGCGGCCGAGCTGGTCGTCTACCTCAAGAGCATCGCAGCCGAACTGGCCAACGGCCCCAGCGACCCGGATTTCGACCTGACCCATTCGACCTTGTCCGTCGGCATGATCCACGGAGGTGCGGCGATCAACATCGTTCCCGCCGATGCCGTCGTAACGTTCGAGTTCCGCAACCTGATGGAGGTTGACCAGCAAACGATCTTCGACCGGATAGAGGGCGAGGTTTTCAACCGCATCCTGCCCGAAGCCCGGCTGCGATTTCCCGGTGCCTCTGCACGGTTCGAGCAGATTTACGAATATCCCGCCCATGCCATTGACGCCGACGCGCCCCTCGTCACTGCGATGAAGCACATCGTCGGACGCAACGACCAGAGCAAGGTGGCCTACGGCGCCGAAGCAGGCTTGTTCCTGCGGGCACTTGGACTTCCGACAATTCTTTGTGGACCAGGTTCAATCTCTGTTGCTCACCGGCCTGACGAGTATGTGGAACGCAGTCAGCTTGCGGCGGCCGATTCTATGCTGCGTCGTGCGGCGCAGGAGTTTTGCAAATTTCGTTAATGCATTTTGCTCGCTTGCTTTGAGCTCCAGCGGATTTGCTATGTCCGCATAGCTGCCATTGACCGTCCAGAAATGCTGCGACCAGTGTGGATAGCAGGTTTGGGGAAGCCGCGCTGCGGCGCCCCACGAGCGTAGAGCGGCAGCTCTGGGCCGCCCGATGCAATTCGCGCCGGGCGGGATTTGTCAGAGATCAATGCCTTCCGACAGCGACAAAGCATCGTCAAGGTCGACGCCCAAGTACCTTACGGTGCTGTCCATCTTTGTGTGACCCAAGAGCAACTGAACCGCACGGAGGTTTCCTGCCTTCTTATAGATCTGTGCAACCTTGGTCCTCCGCATCGAATGGGTGCCATAGGCACTTGTCTCAAGGCCAATCGAAGTAACCCATTCTTGCATGATCCGAGCATACCGTCTGGTTGACAGGTGGGGACTCGCATGCAAACGGCTCGGCCAGAGAAATTCCGATCCGACCATTTCAGGATCGGCGATCCATCGCTCCAAGGATTGACGGGTCGTCTCGGTGATCTCGAAGCGAACTGGTTTGCCGGTCTTGCTCTGGGTCACAGAGGCGCGGTCCTTGACGGTGCCTGCCGCGAAGACATCACGCTCCTTGAGGCCAACGAGATCACAACCCCGAAGCTTGCTGTCGATGGCC
>JANMCI010000490.1:0-5694 GCA_031361245.1 Rhodobacterales bacterium | reverse complement strand
CCCGCCGCCAGTTGGCCATGGGCCACGACAAGGCTGACTTCCGGGACGTGATCCTTCAGAAAGTCGACGACTTCGTGGATGTCGGATATCCGCGGCACCACATAGAACGACTGCCCGCCCCGGTAGTGTTCGCGCAGCAAGGCCTCGCGGATGGTGATGCTGTCGAATTCGCTGACATAGGTCCGGATCGCCAGTCGGTCCACCGGCGGCGTGGCAATGATGCTGAGGTCGCGCACCCCGGTCAGCGACAATTGCAACGTGCGCGGGATCGGTGTGGCGGTCAGGGTCAGGACGTGCACGTCCGACCGCATCTCCTTCAGCCGCTCCTTGTGGCTGACGCCGAAATGCTGCTCTTCGTCGATCACCATCAGGCCCAGGTTCTTGAAGCGGACCGATTTGGCCAGCAAGGCATGAGTGCCGACCACGATGTCGACCTCGCCATGCGTCATCGCCTCGCGGGTGGCGTTGGCATCCTTGGCGCTGACAAAGCGCGACAGCGGGCGGACCGAGATCGGAAAGCCCCGAAAGCGCTCGGCAAAGCTGCGATAGTGCTGGCGGGCCAGCAGCGTCGTCGGACAGATCACCGCGACCTGCATCCCCGACAGGGCCGCGACAAAGGCTGCGCGCATCGCAACCTCGGTCTTGCCAAATCCCACATCGCCCACGACAAGCCGGTCCATCGGGCTGCCCTTTTCCAGATCGGCCACGACATCGGCTATGGCGGACAACTGGTCGTCGGTCTCCTGATAGGGAAAGCGGGCCGCAAAGGCCTCCCATATCGAATGCGGCGCCTCCAGTATCGGCGCATGGCGCAGCGCCCGCTCGGCAGCGATCCGCATCAGCTTGTCGGCAATCTCGCGGATGCGTTCCTTGAGCTTTGCCTTCTTGGCCTGCCACGCCCCGCCACCAAGACGGTCCAGAAGCCCGTCCTCATGACCATAGCGGCTGAGCAGTTCGATATTCTCGACCGGCAGGTAGAGCTTGGAGTTTTCGGCGTATTCCAGCGCCACACAGTCATGCGGCGCCCCCAGCGCCGTGATCGTCTCCAGTCCAAGATAGCGCCCCACTCCATGTTCGACATGGACAACCAGATCGCCGGGGGTCAGGGTGTCGACCTCACGCAGGAAGTTGTCGGCCTTGCGCTTCTTGCGCGGTTTCGACACCAGCCGGTCGCCCAGCACATCCTGTTCCGAAATGACGGCAAGTCCAGGTGCGGTAAAGCCTGCCTCCAGCGCCCAGATCATCAGGAAAAGGCCGCCATGACCCTCCGGGACGTCGCGGAAATCCTTGACCTCCTTGACGCCCTTGATCCCTTGATCGATCAACAGGCCCTTCAGCCGTTCCCGCGCACCTTCGGACCACGAGGCGACGACGACTTGTCGGTCCCGCAGAAGGTGGTGCAGGTGATCGGCCAAAGCGCCGAACAGGCTGACGGATTCCTGCTGGCGTTCCGGGGCAAAGCTGCGCCCGATGCGGCCAGACGCGTCCAGCACACCGGGACCGGGCGATTGCGGCAAGGGAGAAAGCTGGACCACGCGGTGATCGGCCAGGGCCGCCTCCCACGCCGCATCGTCGAGGTAAAGGAGATCCGGCGCGCAGGGTTTGTAGACGGTGTCCATCCGGCCTTTGGCGCTCATCGCTTCGCGTCGGGCGTCGTATTGATCTGCGATGCTGTCCCAGCGCGAAAGGCGGGAGGCGGTGACCTGATCATCCAGCATCACCGCGGCCGCGGGAAGATAGTCGAACAGGGTCTCAAGTCGCGCATGGAAGAACGGCAGCCAATGCTCCATCCCCTGATGCTTGCGGCCCGCGCTGACAGCCTCGTAAAGCGGATCGTCCGACCCCGCGGTGCCGAACTCGGCGCGGTAACTCTGGCGGAAACGGGTGATGGCGGCGTCATCGAGAATGACCTCGGACATTGGCGCGAATTCGACGGCGGAAAGTTTCTGCGTGGTGCGCTGGGTCACCGGATCAAAGCGGCGGGCACCATCCAGCACATCGCCGAAGAAATCCAGACGCACCGGTCCGCCGCGGCCGGGAGGAAAGATGTCCACGATGCCGCCACGCAAAGCGTAGTCGCCCGGCTCGGCCACCGTCGATACCGGAGAAAACCCCATCCCGGTCAGGAATCGTTTCAGCCGCTGATCATCGACGCGGTCGCCGACCTTGGCAACAAAGGACGCCTTCTGCATGACCTCCCGCGCCGGAAGACGCTGCATGGCGGAGTTGAGCGTGGTCAAAAGCACGACCGGCTTCGCAAGCCCGGCGGACAGGGCCGCCAAAGTCGACATCCGCCGCGCCAGAATCTCCGGGTTGGGTGACACTCGGTCATAGGGCAGACAATCCCACGCCGGCAAATCAAGTACAGCAATGTCCGGGGCCAAGGCGGCAAGTGCGGCGCGCATCGCCTCCATCCTGCGGTCGTCCCGGGCTATGTGCATGACCGACTGACCGCGCGTCAGTTCCTTGGCCAGAAGCCGCGCGTCATAGCCCTCCGGGGCGCCGCCAAGAAGAATGCGATCGGCCATGTCTAGCCTGGCAAGCTGATCTGGATATTCACATGCATCCCGTACAAGGACGTCACAAAGATCGACACGACGCCAAGGATCTGCACGGAAAGCCGGTGCAGGAACAGCCGGCGGAACAAGGCGTCGCCCTGCCCTTCGCCCGCCTCGATCTTGACCGAAGCATGGAGCGAAAGGTATCCCAGAATGAGCAGCGGCACGAAAAGGAACAGGACGGCCTGCGCAAACTCGACGGCATAGAAAAAGCCCAGCAGCCCCAGCACGGTGATCAGAAAGCAAGCCACTCCGATCAGCGCCGGGCCATGGCTGCGCGAAGCGTGCAGCATTCGGCTGACATTGATGCGCACCATGATCTCAAGATCCTCCTGCGCCTGGTCCTGGTCTTGGCGGGCGCGGTAGACCATGTCATAGGGCACCCCCAGCACCCAATGGCTGGCCGAGGACCAGATCACGCCCAAGGCGATCCAGTACCACAAATTGGAAAACGACCGCATGTCGATCAGATCGAACAACATCTGATACCAGTTCACCCGTCGTCTCCGTTCACAATGGTGTCTACGCCTGCATCTGGCTTGAGAAGCGCGCCTTTCCATGGCAGGCAGAAGGCAAAGCTGCAAGCCCCCCGCTGCCCGAGGATCCCATGATGCGCCCAATCTCCGCACCCTTCCCCGCTGCCCGCTTTCGCCGCTTGCGGCAAAGTCCGGCTCTGCGTGCCTTGTCGCAGGAAAACACGCTGTCGGTGAATGACCTCATCTGGCCGGTCTTCGTGCGCGACGGGGTGACTGTGCGGGACCCTGTGGCCTCGATGCCCGGGGTGAACCGGCTGTCGGTCGATCTGGTTGTGAAAGCGGCCGAGGAAGCGGCGGGCCTTGGCATTCCGGCAATTTGTCTTTTTCCCTACACCGATCCGGCGCTCAAGACCGAAGGCTGCGAGGAGGCGTGGAACCCCGACAATCTGACCAACCGGGCGATCCGTGCCATCAAGGCGGCCGTGCCCGAGATTGCCGTGATGACCGACGTGGCATTGGACCCCTACAATGCGCTGGGTCACGACGGGCTGGTCAGGGATGGCGTGATCCTGAACGACGAAACGCTGGAGGCATTGGTCCGCCAGGCGCTCGTGCAGGCCGAGGCCGGCGCTGATATCATCGGCCCGTCCGACATGATGGATGGCCGGATCGGCGCGCTGCGGCAGGCCCTGGAAATGGCGGGGCACAAAGACGTGGTGCTGATGTCCTATGCCGCCAAATACGCCTCAGCCTTCTATGGTCCGTTCCGCGATGCCGTCGGCGCCTCCGGGGCGCTGAAGGGGGACAAGAAGTCCTACCAGATGAACCCCGCCAACAGCGACGAAGCCCTGCGTCTGATCGAGCGCGATCTGGCCGAAGGGGCCGACATGGTGATGGTCAAGCCCGGCATGCCGTATCTCGACATCATCCGCCGGGCCAAGGACGCGTTTGGCGCGCCAACTTACGCCTATCAGGTCAGCGGCGAATACGCGATGATCAAGGGTGCTGCAGAGCGCGGCTGGATCGACGGTGAAAAGGCGATGCTGGAAAGCCTGATGGCGTTTCGGCGGGCGGGCTGTGACGGGGTGCTGACCTACTTTGCGCCCGACGCGGCGCGGGCCATTAAGCGGGGCCTTGCCTAACCTGCCGGATAAGCATGACAATCGGATGGGCCTGCGCTATAGTCCGCTCAAAGGGCCACGAGAGCCCGGAATGAGGCGAGAGGCAAAATCATGACATTATCCCGTCGGGGGTTTCTGGGCGTCGGGGCTGCTGGGTTGCTGGCGGCGTGCGACAATTCGCTGGTCGGTAACGGGGTCGAATCCAATGGCGCCGCCAAGGTCGATGCCCGGGTTGATGCAACGCGGGATTACCTGTTCACCAACTATCCCGGCACTCAGGAATTGGCAGCCGATGCCAAGGGTATCCTGTTCATGCCCTTGCTGACCGAAGTTGGCCTTGGGATCGGCGGCGGATATGGGCGCGGGGCGCTTCGGATCAATGATGTGACGGTCGACTATTACTCGGCCACCCGCGCCACGATCGGCCTGCAGATCGGGGCGCAGCAATATGCCCATGCCCTGTTCTTCATGACCGAGGATGCGCTGGCCAATTTCCGCCGCGGCAACGGCTGGGCAGCCGGGGCGGACGTCCGCTATGCGACGCCGGACCAAGGCGGCTCGATCGGCAAGGAGACCACCGAACTGGACCCGGTGATCGGACTGGTGTTCGGTCAGCAGGGTCTGATTGCCGGGGCGACGCTGTCGGGGGTCAAGTATAGCCGGATCATCCCGTAAAGGGGCGTCCAGATCTGGACGATTTGAAAAAGTGTGGTATATCAACGGGTTGGCTTCTGGAAATTAACCAACGGTAAAGATTTTACCGAAACCGGGGCCTGTGTTGCCAGGCGTGCCCCATCGCTTTTCCTTGTCTGGGTTGGGAACGGGGGACCTGACGGAAACGGGGCGTTTCAGCTTTGTCCCCTTTCATCAGGGTTGAAAGCCAGCACGGACCAGGGATCGAATTTTCAGGGTCTGACAGACCAGAGTCAGGGGTCCAAAGACAAACGTCCGGTCTTGTCGTTGCGGCATGGGGCCTTTTGTTGTATCGTGAATCTGCGCGAATCTTGGTTGCCCGTCGTCATCTGCGCGCCGTTGCCGGCCACCGTAGACCCTCTGGTCTCCATGTTCCGCCACAACAAGCGGCGGGCGGTCAATCGTCCACAATTCCTGCTTGCCGCACATATTAGCAAGGAAGACCGAGATGAACACGAAAGCAATTCTGATGGCTGCGGCGTTTTTCAGTCTGACTGTTTCTTTCACCGCCGGGGCTCAGGACGACACTGCCGCCGCTGGCGTGAGCCG
Source organism: Rhodobacterales bacterium (assembly GCA_031361245.1). Lineage (GTDB taxonomy): Bacteria > Pseudomonadota > Alphaproteobacteria > Rhodobacterales > Rhodobacteraceae > Stagnihabitans. The sequence continues at coordinate 297 of JANMCI010000490.1, read as the reverse complement.
GGTGGAACTGCTGGCAACCGCCAGCAACATTGTGAACCAGCCCATCGCCTATCCAGCCGGGGCGGCCAAAGTCACGGCCGAATTGGTCTCGTTCGAACCGGCTGGCCACACAGCCCTGCACGATACAGAGTTCGATGTCTCCTCCTACGTTTCCTTTCCCAAGGAAGATTTGGCCAAGTTGCATCCCAACTGCCCGATGGAGCTACTGAACGGCAAGTTCAGGCGGCGCACCCATGTCGTCTAGAGCGGGATGGGATTATACGGAACCATACCCTGAGTTTCTGAGGTAATTTTCGC
>JANMCI010000458.1:0-3332 GCA_031361245.1 Rhodobacterales bacterium | reverse complement strand
GCCACCTGCATCGCGCCGGATGTGTCCGGCCCCGGTCAGTTGCACGGTTTCGGCGTCAAACACGGCGTGGTCCAGACCCTGAAGGCTGGCGCTTCCCTGCCACTCATCGCCGGTTGCCCGATCATAATTCAGGGACAAAGTGCCGTATTGGAGCCTTGTTTCATTGCCGGCGGCCTGTGGCAGCAAGACCGGTCCATCCGGAAGTCCGATCGTTCCGGTCAAGGCGAAGGCAAGGGGCACCCGGTTGGCATCAAGGCTGAGCTTGCCGTCCAGCGTCAGGGCCTGGGCGGTCACGCTGAACTCGGACAGCTCAAAATGTCCGTCAGCATAGCGCTGGCCCTTGGCGTGCAGGCCGACATCGGGGCCAAAGAAGGTGGCGTATTGCGGCAGAAAGACCGGCGTCGGATCGCCCGACAGATCGGCCGTAAAGCCGGACCCCTCGGGCGTCGTGGTCAGCGCCACCCGACCGGCGAGCCGTATGACGTCATCGGTCTTGAGGCTGACATCGGCGCCAAAGTTCGACACCGGCCCGCTTCCGGCGATGACAAGCTCTGCCGAGGGCGCGCCGGGCACACCCAGCAGCGACACCGCAACGCCGCCGGCCCCCTCGATGGCGGCAATCGACAGGTCGATCTGTCCACTGTCACGCTCGAACGCCGCGGTCAGGTGAAACTGCCCCTCGGGGCCATCGTCGGTGCGGGTCAGGTCAAGCCGGGCCGCACCCTCGCCGCCGGCAAGCTGCATCGAGGCGACAAGCTGGCCCTCGACGCTTTGCCCCAGAACGGTGGGGCCGAGGGCGATGTGACGGGCGGCGATGGATTTGACATCGACCGACACCGGCAGATCCGGCAGGGCAAAGCTGCCCGCCTCGAAGGCCGTGCCGCTGTCGCTGATCGGGACGCGGTCCAGCACGATGTCGCCTGCCGAGAATTCGTCGATGATGATCTGGCCGGACAACAGGGCGGACTGGCTCCAATCCAGCGTCACGTCGCGCACGGTCAGCCAGATGCCCAGATCGTCGGCAATCGTCATCTCGGCCATGGTCGCCCGGGTGGAGAGCGCACCTTGAAAGCCGGTGATCGTCACGACACGACCGGCGGAAGACAGGTTCTCCTCCAGAAACCGGGTCAGGAAATCCTTGTCGGATTCCTGCGCCATGGCGGTGCAGGGCAGGACGGACAGGGCGAGGATCCACAGCGCCCGCATCAGAACGCCTGCCCCAGACCGACATAGACCTGCGCGCCGCTGCCGTCGCCCTGCACCGGCAATGCCAGATCCAGCCGCACCGGGCCGATGCCCGTGGCATAGCGCACGCCAAGCCCGGCCCCCGCCTGCCAGTCGCTGACGGTGCCGTCGCCGACCAGTCCCATGTCGACAAACCCGACCAGCCCCAGCTTTTCGCTGACCTTGACCCGCGCCTCCAGCGAGCCCGCCAGAAAGCGATTGCCGCCGATGGTGATGTCGGTCCCGCCGTCGTTGACCGTCACGCCCAGCGACTGAAAGGGTTGACCGCGCACGGTGCCGCCGCCCCCGGAGTAGAACAGATCGTCGCGCGGCGTGCCCAGAAGGTCCGCTCCCAGCACTGCCCCCCCTTGCAGACGCGCAGCCAGCACGATCCGGTTGTCGGCCCCGAGCCCCTTGTAGCCGCGCGCGTCAAATGTCAGCTGGGCGCCATTGTCGGTGTTGCCAAAGCCGTAGAACGGTTTTGCCCCCACATCGATATAGAAATACCGCGTCGGGTCGGTCTTGCTGTTGCGGCGGTCCCACGTCAGACCCAGCGGCACTTCCAGCGACCGGTAGGCATAGCTGCCCGCCGCATCGCGCCCCTGGCTCGCGGAAAAGGCCAGCGCCACCTGGCCCTGCAGGGTCGTGCTGAAGTAATGGGTAAAACCGGCCGTAACATCGACGATCTGCGAGGTGGTGTCGACGTCGTTCACCTGTTGCAGCGTCAACCCCAGATTCAGGGTCGTATCGGGATCGAACGTCGCGGGCCGGTCCAGCGTGACGCCAAGCTTGTAGTCCGCTCCGCCGGTCTGGGCTGCGATGCCGGAGATCTCACCGCTGATCTCGAACCGCTCGCCCCCGCCCAGAAGGTTGCGATGCAGCCAGCTGCCCGACAGCACGATCCCGTCATAGCTCGCGATCTCGGCGCCAAAGGTATAGCGGCGCGGCCGCGCCTCGACCAGATCGGCGGTGATTCCCAAGAGGTCGGGCGGTGTGATGGCGGCATCCTCGGTCAGGGTGACGGAACTGAACACCCCGCTGCGCCGCAGCCGCTCGGCAACACGCGCCTCTTGCACCGGATCAAAGCGCGTGCCCTCGGGCAGCCCCGCAATGGCGCGTGCCCGCGCCGCGCGCAGGCGCTGGGTGCCGTTGATCGTCAGATGCCCAAAGCGCAATTCTGGCCCGGGAACCATCTCTATCGCGGCACTCAGGGTCGCATTGGCGTGGTCGGCGACCAGATCCTGCCCCCCGACGGCGGCCTTGGCAAACCCAAGCGCGCGCCAGCCGTCAATGCCGGTCTGGACGGCCTCCTTGATGACCTCGCTGCCGGCAATCCGCCCGACGGAAAACCCTTCAGGCAGTTCGGTGCGGACGGCCAGCGGGGCGATGGTGGCGCGTGAAAAGGCAAATCTGGGACCGGGATCGACCGTCACTGTGACCTGACCGATCCGCGCCGGCGCATCCAGCGGCGCGATCCCGGCCGCCTCGCGCCCGTCGATCAACACATGAATGACCGGGCCATAATGACCCTTGGCGTAAAGGGCTGCCAGCAGCCGGCCATATTCGGCGCGCGCATCAGCGAAAAGGTCCACCGCCTCGGTTCGTTTCGCTCGCTGCGCCGACAACAGACCCGACACCGCGCGCAAGTCCCGCTCCAGCCCCTTGTCACCGCCCGCCACGGTGAAATCCAGCCGGTCCAGTGCAGGACTGCTGAACCCGGTCAGGCACAGGGCCAAAACGGCCGAAGCCAGCAATGTGCGATGGGCGAAAACGGACATGAAACCCCGGCTTAAATCGTTAAAGAACTATTCCCTAACCACATCCAAAGGGCAATGTAACTCACCCGCGTTAGGCGGAATGGTGATCGGCACTGGAAATCCGGCGCCCAAAGTGAAAGTCTGCGGCGAACCCGAGCCGCAGGAGCCACCATGACCTATCATCCCGCCGACACCCGCTATGACAGCATGGTCTATAACCGCTGCGGCACCTCTGGACTGAAACTGCCGGCGATTTCGCTGGGCCTGTGGCACAACTTTGGCCATGACACGCCGCACCAGACCAAGCTGGACCTGTGCCGAACCGCCTTTGATCATGGCATCACTCATTTC